>JBDONQ010000002.1:0-21837 GCA_039831255.1 Campylobacterales bacterium | reverse complement strand
GGCAGTCCGAATTAATGGCTGTGGAGGTAGCTCTGGCGGGGTCTGTTTATACAGACTAGTCATCTACCTGTGAAGCAGGAAGCCCCACCTTTTAAGGCGGGGTGGCTCACGGTAGTTTACTTTGGTAGGAATTTGGTAGGAAATGGATAGACGATTAATAGTCAAAAAAGATTAAAAAGGGGAATTACCTATCTCTTTCCTATTCCACTGGGAGACGGAGGAATTACCCCGGTAGGAAGTTTCCGATTATTGGATTTTGGGAAAAGGGGAGATTAAAAATAGGTTGGGGGATTATATTTTGCTCTAAATCTAATTTAAGAATAGGGAATTTGTGGAAAGAGGGCCCTTTTTAATTTTAAACGGCCAATTGGAAAGGAATTTACCTTTTAAAACCCCTCTTTTTTTCAATTTCACTGGGGCCCTTTCCCAATGAATCCCTATCCAAAGATGGATCCCTTTTGAAGATAAGTTTGAGATTAAAGCTCAATGGCCCTTTTCTCTGGTTTCAACTTGGTTGCAATTAACTATTTATCCCCCTTTCTCCATTAAATTGGCCGATTCTAAAGGGAATAGGAGAGAATGATTATAAAGGGAAAAGGAAGAGGAGGGATTACCACCGGTAGTGGGCGAAAGCTTTGTTGGCCTCTGCCATCCGGTGAGTGTCCTCTCTCTTCTTATAAGCGGCCCCCCGCTCATGGGCGGCATCCCAGAGTTCATTTGCCAGTCTCTCTACCATTGTCCGTTCATTTCTATTCCGGGCCGCCTCTACAATCCACCGGATTGCCAGAGTTTGTTGTCGCTCTGGCCGGACCTCCATTGGAACTTGGTAAGTAGCCCCCCCCACCCGTCGGCTTCTAACTTCCAACAGCGGTTTTACATTTTCAATAGCTTTAAAGAAAAGGTCAATCCCTTTCTCCTCCCCCCGTTTGTCCAACCGTTCAATCGCCCCATACACAATCCGCTCTGCCAAAGTCTTTTTCCCGTCCCACATCACTTTATTAATAAACTTTGTCACAACCGGACTGTTATAAATTGGGTCCGGCATTACCGGCCGTTTTGGCGCTCTTCTCCGTCTCATTTAAACTCCTTCTCTTCAGTTTTCCCCCGATTTCCGGGGACTTACTCTACCCAACTCAGGTAGTGAGGAGTACTCTTCTACTCTCTCTACTCTTTGGGTATTCCCAACTTCTATCTCTTTGCCGTTTTCAACTCCTGCAACTCCCCCCTCCCCTCTCAACTCTTAAAAGTTAAAGACTACTTTTTCCCAGCTTCAGATTTTTTTGTCCCGTACTTACTCCGGCTATGGACCCGCCCTTTAACCCCGGCGGTATCCAGTGCCCCCCGGACAATGTGGTATTTAACCCCGGGCAAGTCTTTAACCCGTCCCCCCCGGACAAGCACAATTGAGTGCTCTTGGAGGTTGTGCCCCTCCCCGGGAATGTAGCTAATCACCTCATACCCACTGGTCAACCGCACCTTTGCAACTTTCCGCAACGCAGAGTTTGGCTTTTTAGGGGTCGTAGTATAGACCCTAGTACAAACCCCCCGCCGTTGGGGACACCCTACCAGTGCAGGGGATTTGGACTTTTTAATTACCTTTTGCCGTCCTTTCCGGACCAATTGGTTAATTGTTGGCATTTGACTCCTTTTTTAATTGAAAATCCGACCCCCTCCCCTTTACTTTTTAGATTAGAGACTGGCCAATTGCAACTGGAATGTTACCACAAAAAAGGGAAATTGCCCCCTTCTTCCCCAATTTCCTCTTTTTTTCTATCCCCCAATCCCCCACTTCACCAACGCACTTCCCCAAGTGAATCCCCCTCCAAAAGCGTCCAGCAATAACAAATCCCCCTTTTTAAACCGCCCCTCTTTATGGGAATCGTAGAGGGCTGTTGGAATTGAAGCGGAGGAGGTATTTCCATACTTATCGACAGTTAAAACAACCTTCTCCTTTGGAAGACCTATCCCCCGAGCCACCGCATCGATAATCCGATAATTAGCCTGATGGGGGATAAAGTGGTCCACCTCATCCGGAGTTAAATTATTCCGCTCCAGAATAGACCGGACCGATTGGGAGAGGGTCTTCACCGCCACTTTAAAGGTCTCATTCCCTTTCATCTCCAAAAAGAGCCGGTCGGTCTCACACCCATACCGGACCCCCCGGCCGGGGGTGATTAGGTAGTCTTGATACCTTCCATCAGCCCCAATCTCCACATCCCAAATTGCCTCTTCCCATTCCCCAGTGGGTCCCAAAATAACCGCCCCAGCCCCATCCCCAAACAGGACACAGGTCCGTCTATCCTGCCAATTTACAATACGGCTTAAAACCTCAGCTCCAATCACTGCAACTTTTTTATAAATTCCAGCCCGGAGGTAGCTATTGGCTATTGAGAGGCCGTAGATAAACCCGCTACAGGCGGCACTAATATCCAACGCCGGGATTTGGAGCCCCATTTTCCCAGCCACCAGTGTGGCAGTGGAGGGCATTGTAAAATAGTCGGGGGTGATTGTGGCCACAATTATTAAATCCAACTCCTCTCTCTCAATACCCCCCTCCTCCAGTGCTGAATAGAGGGCCTTCACCGCCAAATCACTGGTGTACTCCCCCTCTGCAATTCGCCTCTCTCGGATTCCTGTTCTCTTCCGAATCCACTCATCACTGGTATCCACCAGTTTCTCCAAATCGGCGTTTGTGAGCACTTTTGGGGGCAGATAGGCCCCTACCGCCTCAATTTTCCCAAACATCTGCACCCTTTTTAATTGGTTGAACCTCCGGGCCCTGTTGAGTCACCCCATTCCGTTGGAGCATCTCCTCTATCCGGTCTGTGACCCGATTTTCCACATAGTTCAACGCTTGAAAAATAGCATTCTTTATCGCTTTACTATTACTCTTCCCATGGCTAATTATTACACACCCCTTCACTCCCAATAACGGGGCCCCTCCATATTCGGCGTAATCAATTCTCCGCTTTAAACTCTCAAAGAGGGGTTTCATTAAAAAAGCCCCCAATTTAATCAACCAGTTCCCCTCTTTAATCCCTTTTTTAATAAACTCCCCAATCACCTCCCCCGCCCCTTCGCTGGTCTTTAAAACAATATTTCCAATAAAGCCATCGCAAACCACTACATCCACTGACCCGTTAAAAATATCTCCCCCTTCCACATTCCCAATAAACCACGGGTAATGCTCCAGTAACTGGTAAGCCCGCTTTGTAACGGAATTCCCTTTACTCCTTTCCTCCCCATTACTCAAAAGGCCGACCCGAATCTCCTCCCGGCGAAGGAATACTTGGCCATAAACCTCTCCCATAATTCCAAATTGGTAGAGGTTTACCGGATCGCAATCCACATTTGCCCCCACATCCAACACCAACGTATACCCTCCGGCCCGGTTGGGCATAAAAGCAACAATTGCAGGCCGTTTAATCCCTTTAATTCGGCCCAACCGGAGGGTAGCTAGACTCATTGTGGCTCCGCTGTGGCCAGCTGATACAACCCCGTCTACTTCCCGATTCCGGAGGAGTTCAATAGACTTATAAATAGTAGACTCCCGCCGGCGAATCGCATCGGTAGCAGACTCATCCATCCCAATTACATCACTACTATTTATAAATCTAACCCTCGAATGGTACTCAGCTGGTAGGAGAGCCCGGAGTTGTCCCTCATCTCCTACTAAATAGGGGGTAAAATCTTCCCGCTCTTTTAGAGCCGCGATAACCCCCTCTGCAATTGGATGGGGACCAAAATCCCCCCCCATTCCATCGATTGCAATTTTCATCAGTATTCACCACAAACAGGACATACCCGATGAGGTCTCTTAAACGCTCCACATTTGCATTTGACAACTGTCGCCAGTTCCAGTTTATAATGGGTTCTTCGCTTTGCGGCCCGGCTTTTGGAGTTTCGTCGTTTTGGTACTGCCATTGGTGCTCCTTCTATTCAATATAAATTAATTTGACTGCTTTTTCAATTCAATTGACCAGCGGGGGAGATTAAAACTCCCGATTAAACTCTACCCCTTCACAGGCGGGGCAGACGTTGTAGTCGCTCCGGAGGGATTCCACCTCCGACTGGAGAATCTCCCGGAGGTTGAACTTCTCCATCTCAAATATATCAAACTCTGGGTCGAATCCCTCAAAAGGGGGTTTTACAACTTTAAAAGCAACCTTTTCCCGGATTGGCCGCTTAAACCGGGTGAGACATTTAATACACTCCACCTCCACCTCCCCTACCAATTCCCCAATTAAAATGTAACTCTTCCCCTCCTTTTTTACCTCCCCTTCAAAACAGAGCCCTTCCCAGCATTCCCGCTTTTTGAGTTGCAACTATTCCCCTTTTTTAATTAAAAAATCTCCCGGTCGGCGAAGAAGAATCGAATCTCCCGCTCCGCATTTTCTAAACTATCGCTTCCGTGGACCACATTTGCCTCAATACTATCGGCAAAATCTGCCCGGATTGTTCCAGGGGCTGCCTTTTTCGGGTCTGTAGCCCCCATTAACTCCCGATTTTTTGCAACTGCATTCTTCCCTTCCAAAACCATTACTACTACCGGTCCACTGGTCATATACTCCACCAATTCCTGAAAAAAGGGTCGCTCCCGGTGGACTTCATAAAATTTTCCAGCCTCCTCCGGTGAGAGCTTCACCATTTTTATCCCGGCAATCCGGAGACCGTTACTCTCAAATCTATCCACAATTTTTCCAATAATATTCTTTCCGACCCCATCCGGTTTTATAATTGAAAGGGTTCTCTCAACTTCCATTTAGCTACTCCTTTAGATAATCTCCAAAACTCAAATTTGAGCGCCCAATTTTAACAAAATTCCGGCGGAAAAGCCGGAAAAAAATAGAAAAGAAAAGAAAAGAAAAAGGGAAAAAGGGGGAAAGGATTAGCAGAGTTCTGTAGCTGGAGTTCCAGGTTCGCACCGATTTGGATGACAGCTTTGCCCTTCTTGGCACTCATCCCAAACAATGCATCCCTCTGTTGGGCACGCAGCCGCACAAGCTGGCTCATCGTAATACCCGACACACTCTACACATTTGTCGGGGTAAACATAATAAATCTCTTCCCCAGTTGGGTTTTCGCTATCGTCTACAATCGCTTCTACTGGACACTCATCGATGCAGGCTCCGCAGTTAATGCAAGTATCAGTAATTTTTACGGCCATTTCCGCTCCTTCCATTTGAAAATTTTGGGTTTTGGACCCATCGCTGTAATTAAACCAGAAAAGGTGTGAAATGTCAAAAAAAGGGGATAGAGCTAATAAATTTTAATTTTTTGTTACTTTTTTATACAATCCCCGGAAAAAAGGAGACCGATGAAAGTCGGGATTTTTTCCGATACCCATCGAAAATTTGGCCGGGCGAAAAAGTTGATAGAGAAACTGAACCGGGAGGGGGCTGAGGTTTTTGTCTGTGCCGGGGATATTGTAAAAGTGGAGGTACTGGACTATTTGGAGGAGTTGGGGAAACCCTACTGGGCGGTGCTGGGGAATAATGACTACCACCTCCGGGAGATGATGGACCGGTACTCCCTCTTCTTTGAACCCCACTACTTCCAATTGGGGTCCAAAACTGCTAAAGTGATGCACTACCCCCACTACATCTTCCCACTGGACCGGGATATTATAATTTATGGCCACACCCACTCAAGCGATATTACTTTCAATGGAAAAAATTTAATTTTAAACCCCGGGGAGGCCTGTGCCCGGGATACCAACTACTCCTCTGGAATTTTGTTGGAGATTTTACCAGGTCAGTACATTGTGAAACTCTATTACCGGAAAGTGAAGAGTGAAAAGTGGCACCGGATTGTAAAGGAGTTTCAGGTGGAGGGGAGGAATGGAGAGTAAGAAGGTGGAACGGTTGAAGAGATTTTACCGGGAAAGGGGGGAAAGGGTTCGGAGGTGGGTGGAGCAGGAGCAGGTGGGAGGGGTCGATTTAACCCCTGTTTTTGAAAAAGGGTTGGGGGAGAAAGGGGAGAGGCCTATTGTGGTCGTAGGGGAGGCCCCCGGCCGGGAGGAGGTGGAGAGGGGGGTCCCCTTTGTCGGGATGGCCGGCCGAAATCTCCGGTATTTGGTAGAGGAGGAGGGGGAGTTGAGTCGGGAGCGGGACCTGTTAATTACCAATATTTTTCCGGCCCGAACCTACAAAATTGGGAAAGGGGGGGGAGTTGTAAACCGGAAACCGACAAGTGGAGAGTTAAAATTTGGGGCCCAATTGTTAGGGGAGGAGTTGGAAATTTTAGAACCACCCCTCCTATTGCTGTTGGGGGAGTCGGCCCGGCAGGGGTTTAGTCACCTGTTTAAACCGGTAAAAAAGTTGGAAAAGTGCGGTTTTTATCTACTAATTAACTCCCCAATAGAAGAGGTAAAGAGGATTCCTGTGGGGGGGTTCTGGATTAACCTTTGTCGCCACTGGAGCGGAAAAACCCCAGTTGGGGTGGAGGGGGTAGTGGAACCCCCTATTCCGAACCTTCCAAAATTTGGGATTTTAAAAGCCCCCCTCCCCAGGGGGGTGGAGAAGGTCTCAATTTTGGGAATTTGCCACCATCCCTCCCCATTGGCCTTTCAACGACCCCTCTACCGGCACCAATTGGAGTTTTTTTTCCAGCAGGTTGGGATTATTTGGGAGTTTCTAACCCATCTCCCCCTCTCTGGTTAGGGGTAAGCCCCTCCACTTTCCCAACTTTCCGGACTTTGAAAAAGTTTCCCTCAACATCTTCCACTTCCACAATATCTCCCACCTCCAACCCCTCCCCTTTGACCCGCCACTTCCGATCCCCTAGAATAGGCTCTTCAAACTGGGCAATCCCGAAGAAGGGGTCCAGTTTTTTAATCACAATCCCCTTCTTTCCGGAGTAATATTTTTTATTTAAATCGATTCTCTCCCCCTCCTTTGTCCGGTAGAACCATCGGAAAGTAATCCCTATTAGTAGAGTTGAAATCCCTCCCCAGAGGAGTAGCTCCAAAATTAGATTTAATTTAAAAAAGTAGGCCAAAATTCCGACAATTACCCCTCCCGTTCCAAACCAGATTAATGCCACCCCCGGGACCACCACTTCCAGCCCAATTAAGATGAACCCCCCAATAATCCAAATCCACCACCACACTACTCCCTCCTTAACAATTTTTCATACAACAACTCCCCTATCGGGGTTAGTTGAAACCCCTCCTCAATCCGGTCCCGGTGGAGTCGATACCACTCCAAAAAATCCCCCCCTGGAAAGTTTCGGAACAACTCCAAAATTTTCCTAGCCCTCCCAACTGGGAAATAGGCGTACCGAGCCCTTAACTCCCTTTTAATCGCCTCTTCAACCCTTCGCCCTTGGAGGAGGTGCCACAAGACAGAGACAAACCCGGTCCGGTCCGCCCCCGCTTTACAGTGAATTAAGATCGGTTTTGGCAACTCTTCCAACAGTTGGGCCAACCTCTCCACCTCCTCCGGTTTTGGAAGGGTTCTGGACGCGATTGAACAGACTTGATAACAGACCCCCAACTCCCGGCAAATCTCCTCCTCCCGTTGATAGAGATAGTTTTTCTTTTTCCGGAGATTTAAAACCGACTTAATTTGATATCTTTCCACCACCCGCCTCAACCGCCAGGGGGTCAACTGGGCACTCCGGTAGACCCCCTCATCTACTTTGTGGAAATTAAACCAGAATAGATTTACAAAATTGTGCTCTTCAGTTACAATCTGTAGAAACTCTTTCAACCAGTTCATCCAACCTCTTTATCAATTTCTTCGGGGTTAGCCCATAGTTAGGGGTGTACCGGCCAGCCAACGAGAGGGCCAAACTGCCACTAATTGCCCCTTTTAGCGGGTGGTACCCTTGGGCCAGTAGCCCTCCAATTAAACCGCTCAACACATCCCCGCTCCCCCCTTTCGCCAATGCCACATCCCCCAACGGATCGATGTAGAGTTGTCTTTTGTAAGTAATTAACCGATTAGCCCCTTTTAACAATAGAACCACATCTGGATACTCCTCCCCAAACCGTTCCACCAACTCAAACCGTCGGAGTTGCACCTCCTTTGGGGTTAACTTTTCCCCCCAAATTGTCTCTATCATCCCAGCAAACTCTTTTGGATGGGGGGTCAATACCACTTTTTTCCCGTTGAGGAGCTCTTTAATCACCGGTTCGTAAAAGAGATCCGCATCGATTACAACCGGCATCTCCTCTTCCACTGCCAATCGAACTAGCTCCCTTCCAATTTGCCGTCCTTTGTTCCCCAACCCCATCCCCACTGCCAGCGCTGTAAACCCATCCAATCCCCGCCCCTCAATAATTTCGTACGGAAGTTGGACCCCTGCCAAGTTGATACCGGTCACCAACCCGGTTCCAAAGTTGAACGCCGTCTCAGCGGCGATAATTCCAGCCCCCGGCTTCTCCCCAATTACAACCCCCAAATGGCCATAGGTCCGCTTATGGCTATTCTGCTTTGTCCGGATTGGGAGTTGGAGATCGGAACACTCCAGCCGGTAGTAGAAGGTCTTCTCCCGATACTTCTGAAAGGAGACCCCCAAATCGGCCACTTTTATCTCCCCAACATACTCCTTTGCAAAATCGCTATAGAGGGCCAACTTCTCCGCCCCCATTGTGACAGTTAAATCGGCCCGGAACCCGATTGGCCGGAGATTCCCATTTACATCTATTCCAGTGGGGATATCACAGGCAATTTTAAAGGCTGGGAGATAGTTTAAACTCTTCACCAAACACCCAATCTCCTTCGGTAAATCCCGTTTTAACCCACTTCCAAAGAGAGCATCTACAACTACATCAAAATCTGGTAACTGTTCCCCTTTTCTCCACTGGTAAACTCTCCCCCCCACCTCCCGATACCTTTCCAGCTGCAACTTTCCAATTTCCGATTTAACCCCCAATGGGGTGTAGAGGAATATTTCATAATCCCCTTCCAAAATCCGCCCCAATGTAATCCCGTCAGCTCCATTATTTCCGGGGCCGGCAAAAATCCCAATTTTACTCCCCTTCCGGAATCGGTTTTTAATCTCCAACCCAATTTCGTAAGCGGCATGTTCCATTAAAATCTCTTCAGTTAACCGGTACTGGCTGTAACACTTTCGGTCCAGATTGTAAACATTTTTAAAAAGTGGCTTCATCTACCCCTCCTTCTCGGAGCAAATCTCTTCAATTGAGATTTTACATTAAGTTGGAGAGTTGGGGTTAAAGAGGAGGGGGAGGAGATTGGGAGTTGCCGGTTTTTGAAAGTAGTCCCAAAGCCGGAGGGCTGAGGTGTGGGCGGCAGAAAAGTTTGGGGAGAAGGGAAGTTGAACCAGCTCCTCTATCGGGAATTTTTGGAGATACTCCGGGTGGAGCTCTCCCCACCCTTCAAACTCCCCAATTATATTTGCCAACCCGATATGGGAAATTCCAGTTACAAAGGTTCGGCCAATCCAGTAATCTACCCAGCTGGCCCGGTAGAGAAGGGCCAGTGGAAGCCCTGTTAATGCCCCTTCCAATGTGGCGGTTCCACTGCAGATAAATCCAAACCGAGCTTTGCGGAGGCTATCCCGGGGGGAGGTGGAGAGGATAAATTGGGAGATATCTCCGTAAATCTCCCGGGGAGGGGGAAAGAGGTGGAGGGGGACCACCAACTCCCCTTCAAACCCCTTTTGAACTAGTCGCCGGTTCAACTCCCGGAAAAGGGGCATTAACCTTTTTATCTCCATTGGCCTGCTTCCGGGTAAAAAGGCGATTATTCTACTCTCCTTCCGCCGGTAGAGGAGCTCTTTTGAGGGGCACTCCACCTCCTCTAAAATTGGGTTTCCGATGTAAATCCCCCTCTTCCAAAAGAGTCGCTCAAACGGAAAGATGTAGAGTTGGAAATCGGTAAGCTCTTCCACTTTCCGAATCCGCTCCCTCTTCCAAGCCCACACCTTTGGGAGGATGTAGTAGTAGATTGGGGGTCTCTTTCCCCCCTTCCGATGGATTTCCTCTGCCAGCCGGAGATTAAAAGAGGGGGCGTCGATTAAGAGAACCTTATCGGCCTGGAGGGCCCCTTCAACCCCCTCCCGGAGGGCCCGCCGGAAAAGGGAGAGTTTTGGGAGGAGTTCCCAAAATCCCATTACCGCCAACTCTTCCGTTGGGAGAATTGGAGCCCCCCGCTTCGAGGTGAGTTGGGAGGAGAAAAGACCGGTATAACTGAGCTGTTTTCCCCTCTCTTCCCCCTCTTTTAAAAGTTTGGAGAGGTGCCTATTTCCACTGGGGTCCAATGCAGAGCAGAAGAGTTTCACTTACCCCCTCTCTTCCCCTTTTTCCGCTGTTCCCGGAGTCTCTTTTTCCACTCTTTTTCAAATTTTTTCCGGCGGAGGTAACCCAACCGTTCAATGAAGAGGTGCCCGTCCAGATGATCGGTTTCGTGTTGGAGGGCTACCGCCAACAACCCCTCCCCTTCGATTATATGCTCTTTCCCAAACCGGTCTTGATACTTCACTTTTACCCATTTGTACCGGTCCAGATAGTCGTAGTAGCCGGGAATTGAAAGGCACCCCTCTTTATACCGCTGGGTCCCTCCCCACTCCAAAAACTCTGGATTAATAATCTCCAGCCGGGTCTCTGGAGATTGGTTCCCCTCTTCGTCCCCTAAATCGATAATTAAAACCCGCCGGTCTACCCCCACTTGGATCCCAGCCAACCCTACCCCTTCCGCCTCTATCATTGTTTGATACATCTGGTCCAGAAGCTGGTGGAGTTCCCGGTCGAACCGCTCCACCGGCCGGGAGATTTTTTTTAAAATTGGGTTTGGGTAGGTAATTATCTCCAATCCCATCCTACTCTCCCCTTTTCACCAGCACCTCATCAATTAAACCATAATCTTTCGCCTCTTCGGCGGACATAAAGAAATCCCGTTCAGTATCCCGCTCAATTTTCCGGAGGGATTGGCCGGTATTTTCAGCCAAAATTTTATTGAGTATTTTTTTAAGCCGTAAAATTTCCCGGGCATGGATCTCAATATCGGTGGCTTGACCGGAGATTCCCCCCAATGGTTGGTGAATCATAATCCGGGAGTGGGGGAGGGAGTACCGCTTCCCTTTCGTCCCACTACTCAACAGAAATGCCCCCATTGAAGCGGCTTGGCCGATGCAAATTGTAACTACATCGGGCCGGATATAGTTCATTGTGTCGTAAATTGCAAACCCGGCGGTTACAACCCCCCCGGGGGAGTTGATGTAGAGATAGATATCCTTTTCAGGGTTCTCCGCCTCCAAAAAGAGGAGTTGGGCCACAATTAAATTGGCGGTGTGGTCGTTTATCTCCCCTTGCAACATTACAATTCTATCCTTTAACAGCCGGGAATAGATATCGTAAACCCGCTCCCCCCGGCCACTCTTCTCAATTACAGTTGGAATTATGATACTCATTCATCCCCCTCACTCTTTTTCTGTTCACTCTTTCCAAATTTCTGTTCCAGCAACTTATTCAACAATTTCACTTTTTCCAACTCCATTTTTAGGACCGGCAACACCCCTTGCTCCTGGTACATTTTTACCAGCTCTTTGTAATTCTGACCGGTAATTAAAGCTTCGTAGTAGATCTGGCTCAACAGCTCATTCTGGTCAGCCTCCACCTTCTCTTTCTCAATCAACTCTTTTAACAGAAATGTCAATTTTACCCGGTCCCGGGCTTCCGGTTCAAACCGCTTTTTTAACTCCTCCAATTTTTCCCGATTAGTCCGCAACTCCTCCAGCTCTGCCGGGGAGAGATTGGAGGCTTCCTGATTTAAAATATTCTCCAGCTCCTGTTCTACAATTACCTCTGGAAGGTCCAGTTGATATTTTTGAAGCCAGCACTCCAAAATTTGGTCATACTGCTGTTCAAAGAGTTCCCGCTTTTTCCGCTCGAGAATCCGTTGTTTTAAGTAATTTTTCAGTGTCTCTAGAGTTGCCCCCTCATCGTTTAAATACTCTTTTGCAGCGGCATCATCTATTTCCCGGGGCTTAAACTCTTGAATCTCTTGAAGGGTTACCTCAAACTCCGCTTCTTTTCCGGCCAATTCTCGGGAGTGGTAGTCGGCTGGGAATTGGACTTTAATCCGCCGGGTCTCCCCGACTTTCATACCTTTTAACTGTTCTTCAAATCCGTCGATAAATTGGCCACTTCCAATCTTTAGAGAGTACCCCTCAGCTTTTCCCCCTTCAAAGGGTTTTCCATCGATATACCCGATGAAGTCGATAATCGCTATATCCCCCTCTCCCAACTCCCGGTTCTCCTCCCGAACTACCTTTGTCTCCCCCATCTCCTCTGCCACTTTTTCCAACTCCCGCTGAAGCTCCTCTTCGGTAACCTCTGGAGTTTCCAGCTTTGGGACACACTCCAAATACTCCTCCCCAATCTCCACCTTTGGGGCTATCCCCACTAAAAACTCCAGTTCAATCCCTTGATCCTCCAATCGGTTAAAATTCCGGAGGGCTACCCCTACTACCTGTCCCTCTACTTGGGATAGGGCCCCCTTTTCAGCCTTCTCCACCAACTTTTGAATTCCCTCATCTTCAATTGCCGCTTTGTAGAGTTTCTCTACCACCGCCACCGGCACTTTTCCGGGCCGAAACCCATCCAACCGGACCTTTTTTGCCCACTCTTTTGCCACTCTTTTTAGCTCTTTTTTAACCTCTTCCGCCGGGATTGCGACCTTTACTGAGTAGTTGGCCCGATCCTTCTGCTCTACTTTAAACTCCATAAATCCCCTTTTTTGGGGGAATAATACCAAAAAACCCCTACTCCCCGGCCAACTTTTCCACCTCTTCAATAAATCGGTCCACCAACTCTCCCTCTTTATATTTCCCAATCACCTCCCCTTTTTTTAAAATTAGCCCCTCCCCCTTTCCACAGGCGATTGCCAAGTCCGCCTCTTTAGCCTCCCCAATTGCATTTACAACACACCCCATCACCGCTAAATTCAAAGGTTTTTTAATATGGGCAGTCCTCTTCTCCACCTCCGCCACAATTGGAGGGAGGTCAACCTGAATTCGGCCACAGGTTGGACAGGAGATTATATTGACCCCCTCTTTTAAAAGACCCAAACTCCGCAAAATCCCCTTTCCAACCCGGACCTCCTCCTCCAACTCCCCGGTAATTGAGACCCGGAGGGTATCCCCTATCCCTTCCAGTAGGAGAGCCCCAATCCCAATTGAGGATTTAATTGTGGAGTGGAACCGGGTCCCCGCCTCAGTAACCCCCAAATGGAACGGATAGGGGACCAGGGGCCGGAGTTTCCGATAAGCAGTTACAGTTCTTAAAACATCGGAGGCTTTTAATGAAACTTTTATTAGCCGGAATCCCAAATCCTCTAAAAATTTAATGTGCCAGAGGGCACTCTGGACCATCCCTTCTGGGGTTGCCCGATACTTTTTAAGGAACCGCTCCTCCAAGCTTCCGGCATTGACCCCAATTCGGATTGGAATTTGCCGGGCTTCACAAACCTCTACCACCTTTTTAATCCGGTCGGGACCTCCGATATTTCCCGGGTTGAGCCGGAGCCCATCCACCACCTCAGCGGCGGCAATCCCCAATCTGTAGTTGAAATGGATATCGGCAATTATCGGGAGGGGGGAGCTCTCCTTCAACTTTTTTAACACTTTTACATCTTCCCAATCCAGAACTGAAACCCGGACAATATCACACCCAACCCCAGCTAACCGCCAAATTTGGGAGAGGGTCTCCTCTAAATTGGAAGTTTTGGAGTAGGTCATCGACTGGACAGAAATTGGGGCATCTCCCCCTATCTCCACTGTGCCCACAGCAATTTTTTCCGTTGGATATCGAACAATTTCCATTTAGAAACTCCCGTTTTTGCTACAATTCTACAAAAAGGGGTGGAATTGATTCGGAAACTTTTAGCAATTGGGGTTGTCGGAGTTGCCCTCTTGTCGGGGGAGAGTGGGGTGGACCGGAAGCTGGATTTAATTCTCCAGAAATTGAATCGACTGGAACAGCAGATTCAACAGAAGGATAGACAGATTGAGGAGCTAAAACGGGAGTTGGAGGAGACCCGGACCCAGCAGAAAACCCAGCAAAAACTGCTTCAAAAAGAGGTGAAAAAGGAGGTGGCCCTCCGGAGTTGTAAAAGTTTAAAAGTGGAAGGATTTCAATACAGCTACAATGGGGGACCAATTCCCAGTTACGATATCCGGTACCGGCTGGTAAATAAGTATCCAAAAAAGGTTGTGGCAGTGAAGGGAAAACTTTATGTGGAAGATAGGGACCGAATTACCCTTTTAACCGATTATTTGGATCGGCGACAGGAGATTCCCCCCAATCGGAGTGTAGAGATTGAAAAGGAGCACACTATTAACTCAGAACTGGAGAAGGAGCTGAATGGGGAGGACCCCAAAAAGCTCCATGTCTACTTTGACCCGATTAAAATTGAGTTTCAGGGGGGGGAGAGTCTGGAGTGCTACTAATCCCACCCTTTCCGGTGGGGTCTTCCTTTCTAGTTTAAATAGAATTTCTAGTAAAAAAGTTTGAAGGGTGGGCAATGGCCAAATATATTTTTATCACCGGTGGGGTGTTGAGCTCATTGGGGAAAGGGGTTACCGCTGCCTCAATTGGAACCCTTCTCCAGCAGGCGGGGTTGAAGGTTTCAATGTTAAAAATAGACCCCTATGTAAATGTGGACCCGGGAACAATGTCCCCCTTTGAACATGGGGAGGTTTTTGTCACTGAGGATGGGGCTGAAACCGATTTGGATATTGGGAATTACGAGCGGTTTTTAAATAAAAATTTGAGCCAAAAGAATAATTTTACAACGGGGCAGATCTATTTGGAGGTGATTAACCGGGAGAGGAGGGGGGACTATTTGGGAAAAACTGTTCAAATAATCCCCCACATTACCGAGGAGATTAAACGAAGAATTAGAGAGGTTGGAGAGGGGAACGATATTGTAGTGGTGGAATTGGGGGGAACTGTCGGAGATATTGAGGGGCTTCCATTTTTAGAGGCGGCCCGGCAGATGAAGTTGGAGGATGGGAAGCGGAATGTGATGTTTATCCATGTGACTCTGGTCCCGTTTATTAAAGCTGCCGGGGAGATGAAGACAAAGCCGACCCAACACTCGGTCCAAGAGTTGAGGCGGATTGGGATTACCCCCCATATGATTGTCTGTCGAGCGGAGCGGGAGTTGAGTAGAAAAATTAAAAATAAAATTGCCGATAGTTGCGATGTGGAGCGGGAGGCGGTAATTGAGGCGGTGGATGCCCCTACAATCTATCAAGTGCCGTTAAATTTTATGAATCAGGAGATTCTAAAGCCGATAGCGGAACAGTTGGATTTGGGGGAACTCCACCCAGATATGAGCCAGTGGAACTACTTAGTGAAAAAGATTATCTCCCCCCAAAAGCGGGTTAAAATTGGGTTTGTTGGAAAGTATGTGGAATCGAAAGATGCCTATAAATCGTTGACTGAAGCGTTGACAATTGGGGGGGCCCATCTGGATACCCGGGTCGATTTAATCTTTATCTCTGCCGATAATCCCGATGAGGTAGAGCAACAATTGGAGGAGGTGGATGGAGTTTTGGTGCCGGGGGGGTTTGGAGAGAGGGGGGTGGCTGGAAAATTACGGGCAATCCAATACGCCCGGGAGAGGGGGGTCCCCTTTTTGGGTATCTGCCTCGGAATGCAGTTGGCGGTTGTGGAGTTTGCCCGGAATGTGTTGGGAATTTCCGAGGCCAACTCCCAAGAGTTTGACCGGGGAACCCGGGAACCAATTGTCTATTTAATCGACCAATTTATCGATGCCAGCGGTCAAAAGCAGATTAGAACCCACTCCGACCCACTGGGGGGGACAATGCGGTTGGGGGGGTATCGCTGTTTAATTAAACCGGGCACGAAACTTTACCAAACCTATCGGGCTCCGGAAGTGGTGGAGCGACATCGGCATAGGTATGAGGTAAACCCCCTTTACCGGGAGCGGTTGGAGGAGAAGGGGTTAATTATCAGTGGGGAGAGCCCAGAGGGGTTGATTGAGGCGGTGGAGTTACGGGAACACCCATGGTTTGTTGGGGTCCAATTCCATCCGGAGTTCACCAATAAACTTCAAACCCCAAACCCGGTGATTGTCCAATTTATCGCCCAAAGCTACCGCCACCGCCGGAGATAACTTTGTGAAAGGGGAATTGGGAAGGGGCTTCCTAGCTTTCTTAGTTTTCAGCTTTTCTGCTGAAAAGCGGGAGATAGAGAATTTGCTATAACTGAGGATAAATTGGGAAATATTTTCTCCTTATTATTCCGCCCTCCCCTTTCTCTAAATTTGAAAAGTGTTAAAATTTCCCTAATTTCTAAAAAAGGTTACAGATGGTGAAACAGGCTTTCGTAATTGCCAGTGTAGTGGGATTGAGTGTTGGGAGCGAAATAAAGTGGGGATATTTTGGGCCCACCGGCCCCTCCCACTGGGGAGATTTGAGTTCCGACTATATCTTTTGCAAAATTGGGAAAAATCAATCTCCAATCGATATCTCTTCTCCAATTTCGGCCCCCCTTCCAATGTTAAATCTTTACTATCCAGCAGGGGCCGACTCAATTGTAAATAATGGCCATACAATTCAAGTGACTCCTGCCCCTGGGGGACGGTTATTCATCGATGGGAAGGAATTTAAACTAATCCAATTCCACTTCCATACCCCTTCTGAACATTCGATTAATCGGAAACTTTATCCAATGGAGATGCATTTAGTCCACCAAAGTGCCGACGGAGAGCTGGCGGTAATAGGGGTCCTCTTCAAAGAGGGCCAGGAGAACCCTGGATTGGCAACCCTCCTTCGCCATTTTCCGGAGGGAGTTGACAACCCCCGCTCCCTCAAACAGGTCCAGTTTAACTTAACCCAACTCCTCCCCTCCAATCTCAGTTACTATCGGTATAACGGTTCTTTAACTACCCCCCCTTGTACTGAAGGGGTTCGGTGGTTCGTACTAAAAACCCCGGTAGAGGCTTCAAAACTCCAGATACTCCAATTTAAAGAGGTTATGAAACAGAACAATAGACCGGTTCAACCTTTAAATGCCCGAATAATTCTCCAATAACCTCCGGTTAAATCGGGGGTTCCTCCCCAATTATTGACTTCTCTCAATTTTTTTGACAAAATATCAGGTTGACTTCACACCTTCTCCAAAAGGAGTTCCAATGGCGCTCTCCAAAGAGTTGGAAAAATTCCTGAAGAGCAATAAAGACGGCATTGTTACTTACGAAAAGTTGATGGAGTTTTTTAAACGAACCCCAACTCAAAAGGATGCAAAAGAGATTTTAGCGAAAGTGAAAGAGTACAATATTAAATTGATGACCGCCGCAGAGGTGGCCAAATTAAAAAATTTGGAGGATTTTGAGAAAGAGGCGGAGGAGAAGAAACGGAAAAAGCAGGAGTTGGCTGAGGATATCTTGGATAAAGATAAAGAGCTACTGGAGTGGAGCCGGTCCGACTCCCCTGTCCGGATGTATCTCCGGGAGATGGGGCACATTCCCCTTCTAACAAAAGAGGAGGAGATAGCCCTCTTTAAACGGATTCAGTTGGGGGAAGAGATTATTATTGACGCAATTTGCTCAATCCCTTTTTTAATTGATTTGGTGCTAAAGTACAAGGAACCCCTTTTGAACAGGGAACGGAGGGTAAAGGAACTTTTTAAAAATTTTGTAGATGAGGATGAGATTGAGGAGGAGTCCAAAGAACAGAAAAAGAAGAAAAAAATCTCCCTTCGGGAGAAGCGGATTAATGAACTCTTTAAAAATTTAGAGAAGGTAAAGAGGGAGTGGGAAAAGGTACTGGACGAGTATAATCAAGTTCTCCAAGATGAGAAGATAAAAGAGGAGGAGCGGGTTTACAAACTTTTAAAATTGACCTATAAAAAACATAAAGTAAAAGTGGCGCTGGAGGAGTTGGGGTACACCTCCAAATTGATAAATGAGATTGTAAAAACTGTTGAGACTGCGTTAAAAGGGGATAAAGATTTTGAAAAAGAGTTAAAAAAGAAGGAGTACAAACTCCCCCTCTTCAATGAACAACTTCGGAAACTCCACCGGGAGATTTTGGAAAATATTACTGAGCTTTCAAAAGAGGATATTGCGGCAATGGTCCCGGAACACACAATGGTAAATGTCTACATGGACATTAAAAAGTTGGTGGAGACCAAAAAGGCCAGTGAAAACCGGTTTGGGATGAGCCCTGAGAAATTGGAAGCAATTTTGGAGCAGTTAAAACGGGGAAAACGGATTGTCTCCGAGACAAAAGAGAAGGTGGCCCGGTCCAATCTCCGGTTGGTGGTCAGTATTGCAAAAAAGTATACAAACCGGGGGCTCCCATTTTTGGATTTAATCCAAGAGGGGAATATTGGCCTAATGAAGGCTATCGACAAATTTGAGTTTGAAAAAGGATACAAATTCTCTACCTATGCCACTTGGTGGATTCGGCAGGCGATTAGTCGGGCAATCGCCGACCAAGCCCGGACTGTTCGGATTCCAATCCATATGATTGAGAATATCAACCAAATCAATAAATTTATCCGGAAATATGTTCAAGAGAATGGAAAAGAGCCGGATATTGAAACAATTGCAAAAGAGATGAATATGCCGTTGGACAAAGTAAAACATATTCTCAAAATTTCTCGGGACCCAATCTCTCTGGAGACCCCAGTTGGAGAGGAGGAGGATGGGAAATTTGGAGACTTTATTGAGGATAAGAGTTTCCGAAACCCCCATCAAGAGGTGGTATTGGAAGATCTCCGGGCTACAATTGAGAAAATGTTGGAGAATTTAAATGAGCGGGAGCGGGAAGTTATTAAAATGCGGTTTGGGTTAATGCCCGATAAGAGCGAGCGGACACTGGAGGAGATTGGGAAGGCGTTAAATGTAACCCGGGAGCGGGTCCGGCAGATTGAGTCTACAGCAATTAAAAAGTTGCGACACCCTTCAATTGGAAAGTTTTTAAAAGATTACCTCTCTTAATCCCATTCTCTCTACCTTTTCCACTCCCAATTTACCGGAAAAGGGGGAATCCTCCCCATCTTAAATTTCAGGAAGGGAAGGGGGAGAGTTTAAAAAGTTTAGAGGACCTTTTCCAAAAATCCCCTTATCCGATAAAATAGCTACTCCAAAATCTCCTGTTGGAGTTGAATTAAAGGGAGTTTTCAATGTTAGTTGTCCAGAAATTTGGGGGAACCAGTGTCGGAGATTTGGAGAGAATTAAAAATGTGGCAAATATTGTAAGAAAATACCGGGAAGAGGGGCACGACTTAGTTGTTGTGGTCTCTGCAATGGCTGGGGAAACCAATAAACTGTTGGAGTTTGCCCACTACTTCACCCCAACCCCCCCTCAGCGGGAAGTAGATCTGTTGGTCAGTAGCGGGGAGCGGATTACCTCAGCCCTCCTCTCAATTGCCCTCCAAGGGATGGGGGTCCCGGCAATCGCCCTAACCGGCCGGCAGGCAGGGATAAAAACCACCAGCGACTTTACAAAGGCCCGGATTCGGGAGATTGAGATCTCCAAAATGGAGAAGCATTTAAAAGATGGGAAAGTGGTAATTATCGCTGGATTCCAAGGGGTAAACGAGGCTGGGGAGGTTACCACTTTAGGCCGGGGGGGGAGCGATTTAACAGCGGTGGCAATTGCCGGGGCACTGGGAGCCGACAAATGTGAAATCTACACCGATGTGGATGGCATTTACACTACAGACCCCCGAATTGAGCCAAAAGCGAAAAAGATAGATGTAATCACTTACGATGAAATGTTGGAGTTGGCCAGCTTAGGGGCAAAAGTGATGCAATCCCGGTCGGTGGAGTTAGGGATGAAGCTGGGAATCCCAATTGAGGTAAAATCCTCCTTTGAACCTTTTAAACCGGGGACTTTAATTACAAAGGAGACACCTGAAATGGAACGGGTTTTAGTTAGAGGGGTAGCTTTGGATAAAAATCAGGCCCGGGTCTCAATTTTTGGGGTAGAAGATCGGCCCGGGATTAGTGCCGAGATTTTCGGAAAATTAGCTGACAAAAATATAAATGTGGATATGATTATCCAGAATATTGGCCACGACGGAAAAGCGAACCTTACTTTTACTGTGCCGGAGAATGAGTTGGAGTTGACAAAACAGGTATTGGTCGACTACCACTCAAAAGCGGATGAGGTCAATTACGATCGGAATATTGCAAAAGTGAGTGTGGTGGGGGTTGGAATGAAGTCCCACAGTGGGGTCGCTTCCACCGCCTTTAAAGCGTTGGCAGACCGGAATATCAATATTTTGATGATTAGCACCAGTGAAATTAAAATCTCAATGGTGGTGGAGGAGGATAAAGGGGAAGAGGCGGTTCGGGCTCTTCACTCCGCCTACCAACTGGACCAGTAACCCTTCCCTAGTAGGGGGGCTCTCTCCTAATTTTCTCTCTCCAACCTTTTTAAAAAAATAGGGGGATAACTACTCCTTATCCCCTCTATTGGAATTGAAGGGAATATTTAGCAATATAAGATAGACTATCGGTGCAATTTTTAGAGAGGAGGAGAGATGGTTCCACTCCACGTCCATACCGACTACTCTATTCTCAGCTCCCCAATGAAATTGGAGTGGGTTGTAAAGAGGGCGAAAGAGTTGGGGTATCCAGCAATTGGGGTTGCGGAGATCTTTAATCTCTTTGGGGCGGTCCAATTTTATAAATTGGCCCAAAAGGAGGGGATTAAACCCATTTTAGGGACAGAAATTGCCCTCCACACCGGGGAGGGAGGGCCTTACCACCGGCTTCTCCTCTATTCAAAAAATCGGCAGGGGTATCAAAACCTCCTCTATCTCTCCTCCCTCAGTTACACAAAATATTACCGAGATATTCCAGCCCTCCCAGTTGAGGAGGTGGTTAGACACCGGGAAGGGTTAATTGTAATCCTCCCGATGGTGGAGAGTGAGGTTGGGTTCCATTTAAGTCTCCTGGATGAGAGAAGTGTTTTGGCCGGGGCTGAGGGGTATCAGAGGGCGAAAGAGGCCCTCCAGTTCTACCGAGACAATTTTGAGGAGCTCTATTTAGAGATTCGCCGGGAGAAGCCGGAGCAGAGATTTTTGGAGTCAGACCTTCTCCAACTCTCAAAAGAGGTCGGAGTTCCAATTGTGGCCCAAACCGAGGTTTTTTATTTAAAACCGACCGACTGGAGCTACAAGGATGCGTTAACCTGTATCCGGGATGGGGGGCGGTTGGACGATTTCCACCGGGAATTTGAGATTGGGGAGTTTTATCTCCGAAGCCCAGAGGAGTACCAAGAGCTGTTTAAAGATTTGCCGGAGGGGTTGACCGCTTCCGACGAAATTGCTGAAAAGGTGGAGTTCCAACTCCAACTGGACAAACCAGCCCCCCCCCACTTCAAATTTACCCGGGAGTACGCCCAACGGGAGGGGCTTCCCTATACCGACGATAAAGAGTATTTTGAATACAAGTGTTGGGAAGGATTGGAGGAACGGTTGAAAAGTATCCCTTCGGAACTCCACCAGCAGTACCGGGAGAGACTCCAGTATGAGATAGAGATAATTGAACAGATGGGGTTCCCTGGGTATATGTTAATTGTTTGGGACTTTATCAATTATGCAAAGGACCCCTCCCGGCATCCGGAGAAGTATCGGGAGAAGTATCGGGGGAAACCGATTCCGGTGGGACCGGGGCGGGGGAGTGCCGCCGGTTCACTGGTTGCTTACGCGCTAAAAATTACCAATATCGACCCAATCCGGTGGGGGCTCCTCTTTGAACGGTTTTTAAATCCGGAGCGGGTGACCCTCCCCGATATCGATGTGGACTTCTGTCAAGAACGGCGGGAGGAGGTGTTGGAGTATGTAAAAAACCAGTATCAGAGCACGAATGTGGGGCAAGT
>JBDONQ010000242.1:0-6386 GCA_039831255.1 Campylobacterales bacterium | reverse complement strand
ACAATTGGGAATTTGGGGGAGAGCAACCGGAGTGCCTACTACTTTAAACAGTTTTGGCAGTTTAAAATTATGGAAAACAGTCGAAAAGAGATCTCTTACTGCATCTTCTCAGACCAACCCAGGGTCACTACCACAACCAATTTTGATGAGCGGGCCCATAACCAGTACCCCAGTGAAGTGTTGACCAATGGCCGGGGCCAATACCTCTGCCATGACACCGACGACCCCGACTACGAAAGTAAAGAGGACCCCTTTGTCAATTTAACGAAAAAGTACAAAATTGAGAAGGTGATTTTTAACTACACCGACATAAATGGGAACCTCCAAACTAAAGTGGTAGATTTAAATGACAATAGCTACACTACAATTCGGTTTCTATTTGACAATTTGGGGAATTTATTCTTAGATGGGGGGAAAAGTGGGGATGGGAAGGATTACAACATCTTTGACCCGGCGGTCCGGCCCCTTTTAATCTCCGAGGGGAATTTAACTTTTTGCCAACAGAGCCCAACCCACAACTGCGAAAAAAATGTCACATTGACAATCTACCCCACCGGAATTGTAGTTCCCCATTATTGAGCTCAGTAGCTAATAAATTTTAGAATCCCCTCCACTGGAGGGGTTAAATTCCGATAGACAAAATAGATTGGCCGTTTTAAATCTATCCCTTTTAATTTAGTTTTGAACAATTTTTTACTCTTCAACTCCTCTGAAATGACCCCCAATGGAATAATTGAGAGGAGTTGCCGATTGGAGTTTAAAATTGTGTTTTTTAGGGCAGTGGAGTTGTGAACCTCTCCAACAATTTGAAATTTATCGCAATCAATTCCGTGCTGGTCAAGAATCTTTTTAATCAACTCCCGGGTGGCAGAGTGGGCCTCCCGGCAAATCATTGGATATTTTGCCAACTCTGCCGGTTCCATCAACGGGGGAAGGGGGTGGTTGGAGAAGACCACCAACTCATCCCATTTCCAGATTTTAGAATGGAGATTTTCTGGGGTGGGTCTGGTTACAAACCCCACATCCACTTCCCCCTTTTGGAGGAGTTCCAAAATTGTCCGATTATCCCTAATTATTAAATGGAGATCCTTCTCCAACAACTCCCGGAAGTAGGGAAGACACTCCGGAAGGTGGTAATTCCCAACTGTAAAAGAGGCCCCAATTAAAAAGGGGGCCTCCTCCTTTTTAAATTGTTGCAACTCCTCTTCAAACTTCCCCAAAAACTTCTCAAACTCAACGGCAATTTGATAAAACCGCCGGCCATCTTTCGTCAATGTAATCCCCCCTTTCCGCCGTTCAAATAGTTTAACCCCTAAAAACCGCTCCAGCACCTTTATCTGTTGGGTAACCGCCGGTTGGGAAATCCCTAAAATTTTGCTGGCTTTCGAGAAACTCTGAACCCGGGTAACCACTAAAAATGTGAATATTTTTTCCAAATTTTTAATTAACATCTCCACTGCTCCTCTAAACCGGAAATAGGCCCCGGGCATTATAACAAAGAGTTATACATCTTCCCATTGAAAGTTATATATCTCCCTATTTACCCTGCTGAAACTTCTCCACTTCCCGGAGTAGCTCCTCCAACTGGGAGGGGTCTGGCCTTTTCTGTTGGGTTGACCCCTCTCCCGAGAACCCCCTCAACGCCTCTACCGGCACCTCTCGGCGGTAACTCTCCCGGGCTATCTGCTGAAGTTCCGCCTCCTGATTTATTACCTCCACCTCTACACCCAATTTTTTTAACTCCTCAATTAAAACCCGCTCCATCAGTTGGGCTCCCTTCCGGACCTCGGGGGTTAAACGGAAAGTGGTCTCTTCTCCAATTACAAATGGAACAATCCCTATTATCTTCGTTTCCGGTAGGTCCCCAAATAGCTCCACCATTTGAAGGGTCTGGAGCATCTCCACCTCGTGGGCAGACCCTTGCCAAGTGATACACTCCGGGACATCCCGGAAGTCGAAAAAGTAGACCTCCCCCACCTGCCCCCCCTCCAGATCTACACAATCGAAAATAAATACCCGATCATACTGGGTGATTATCGGAATTAACCGCTGGGCCAGGGTTCCCCCATCCACCAAGTCCACTTGATGGGGCCCTTTAAACCGGTACTTCTCCCGGAGATAATGGATTAAATGGACCCCTACCCCCTCATCTCCAAACAGGATATTTCCAACTCCCAGAACTAAAATTTTCACCCCTCCCCCCTTAAAGTTGAGATAGCTTCCCGGTAATTGGAGCTTTTAAAGATAAAACTGCCGGCCACCAAAATATCTGCCCCAGCTCTCCTCAACAGTGGAGCGGTCTCCCGATTTACCCCTCCGTCCACTTCTATTTTTAGAGCTGGATTTAGTTGAGATGCCATCTCCCGGAGCTCTCTCACTTTCTGGACCCCAGAGGTAATAAATTTTTGCCCCCCAAACCCGGGGTTTACACTCATAATTAACACAAACTCCAACTCCGGCAAAATTTCCTTTAAAAAGGAGACTGGGGTCGCCGGATTAATTGCAATTCCAGCCCCAATTCCCAACTCTTTAATCCGTTGAACCAGTCGGTGAGGGTGTTTCTCCTCTTCCCAGTGAAATGAGATGTATCGGGGTTTTAACGGGGCGAACAACTCTACAAAAAAGGGGTTATTCTCCACCATTAAATGGATATCCAATGGAAGGGAGGTACTCCTCTTTACCCCTTCCAATACCACCGGTCCTATTGTTAAATTGGGGACAAAGTGGCCATCCATTACATCGCAATGGACCAAATCGGCCCCCCCCTCCTCAATTCCCTTTAATTCTTCCCCCAACCGGCTAAAATCGGCACTTAAAATACTGGGGGCAATTTGAACCATCTCCACCTCCACTCAATTTTTGCCAATTATACCCGATAGATTTCAGTTTGGGTAAAATACGCCCACTATTGAGATGGGAAAAGGGAGTAAGAAAAATGGGTGATAAATGCAGTTTTTGCGGAGCTTCAGAAAGTCCATTAAACCCTCTAATCTCCAATGAAGATGGCCACTGCCTAATTTGTCGGAAATGTCTTGAAAAGGGATTGGAACTGTTCCGGCAAGTAGACCGGGAGGAGAAACAGCAGAGAAGAGAAGGGGGGCCTATTCAGTTATTAACCCCCGTTGAAATAAAACGGCACTTGGATGAATATGTAATTGGCCAAGAGAAAGCGAAAAAAATTGTCAGTGTGGCAGTTTATAACCATTACAAACGGATTTTGTTTGGGGATAAAACAGATGTGGAGATTCAAAAATCCAACATTCTAATGATTGGGCCGACTGGGAGTGGGAAAACTTTAATAGCCCAAACTCTGGCAAAGTTACTGGATGTTCCACTGGCAATTGCCGACGCCACCAGTTTAACTGAGGCTGGATATGTGGGAGAGGATGTGGAAAATGTGTTGTTAAAACTGATTCAAGCGGCTGATTGGGATCTGGAAAGGGCTGAAAAGGGGATTATCTTTATCGATGAAATAGATAAAATTTCCCGGCTTTCAGAGAACCGCTCTATCACCCGGGATGTAAGTGGAGAGGGGGTTCAGCAAGCGTTGTTGAAGATAATTGAAGGATCAATTGTAAATGTTCCCCCCCAAGGGGGCCGGAAACACCCCCATCAGGAGTTTATTCAAATCGATACAACCAATATCCTATTCATCTGTGGGGGGGCTTTTGATGGGCTCCATCAGATAATTGAGCAGAGGTTGGAGGGGAGCAGTATTGGATTTTTCGGGAAAGAGAAACGGAAACTCCGGCGGGATGAGGTGCTGGAGTTGGTGGAGCCGGAGGATTTAGTTAAATATGGCTTAATTCCAGAGTTAATTGGCCGGTTGCCGGTAATTGCCACATTGAAAGAGTTGAGTGAAGAGGATTTGGTTCGGGTTTTAACCGAGCCAAAAAATGCTTTGATAAAACAGTATCAAGCCCTCTTTGAAATGGATGGGGTTAAATTAACCTTCACCCGGCCGGCCCTCCGGGCAATTGCCCGGAAAGCAATTAAACGGGGGACAGGGGCCCGGGGGTTGAGGGCAATTTTGGAAGAGATAATGGTAGATATTATGTTCCACCTTCCTGATTACCGGGGGAAAGAGGTAATTATTACCGAGGAGGTTGTCGAAAAAGGGAAGCCCCCGGTAATAAAAGAGCTAGCCTCCTAACCCCCTTTCTTTCACAAGAGAGTCCTCAACTCCACTTTGATATAATCTACCCAATTTCGGAGAAAGGAGGAGAGATGTTAAAACCGATTAGAAGTGAGGTCGATTTTAATAGTGAAGAGTTTAAAAAGGAGGAGGAGAAGACGAAAAAGTTTGTAGAAAAAGTGGCAAAGCAGTTTGGGTGGGTTTTAACCCCAAACCGGGAGATATATGACGGAATTGTATTGGGGCTTACCCGGAATAAATTGATGTATAATAAAAGGTATTGCCCCTGTTTTATCCCATTTGGGGATAAAAATGATAGGATTTGCCCTTGTAAACCAGCGATTGAAAAGGAGATTCCGGAGGAAGGAGTTTGCCATTGCGGAATTTTTTGCACCCCAGAGAAAGCAAAGGAGATTGAACGGGAATTAAAGGGGGGAGAGTAATCTATCCTCCCTCTAAAATGAAATAACGGGAAAACTCTCAATTTTGAGGGAGGGGGGTAGGATGAGTCTCTTTTTAATTTTAACGGATAAGTAATTAGAGGGGAAGAAGATCGGGGCGGTGGAATTGGGTCTTTAGGAGGCCCAACTGCCGACGCCACTCCTCAATTTTCCGATGGTGACCGCTCTTTAAAATTTCGGGAATCTCCCCAATTTTAGAAAAGAGGGGCCCTTCCAACCCCCCGCTCCCAAAACTCTCCCCTTTCAATGAGTCAGCATTCCCCAAAACCCCCTCCAAATTCCGGAGAACTGCATCTGCCACTATTAATGCCGGTAACTCCCCCCCACTTAAAATGTAGTCTCCTACTGAGAAGAGCTCCTCTGCCAAATCCTCAATTAACCGCTCATCGAATCCTTGATACCGGCCTGCCACTAAAAAGAGGGTCTCCTCCTTTGCCAACCGAACCCCATCCTTCTGAGTAAACTGCTTCCCGGTGGGGGTTAAAAAGATTATCCGGCTATTGGGATAAAGTCTCCGCTTCTCTTCAATCCCCCGGCGGAGGGCGATATTGTCAATTACCATTCCCGCCCCCCCTCCTGCCACTGGGGTGTCCACTTTCTGCCACCGGTTCTTTGAATAGTTTCGGAAATTTACAACCTCAATTGAGAAGAGCCCTTTTTTTAACCCCCTCCCCAGCACCCCTACTTGGAAGTAGGGGGTTATCAATTCTGGGAAGAGGGTAAAGAAGAGTAACCTCATCTCAGAGTCCTCTTAAAAAGGATTTTACGAAAATCCAAATCCCAACCCCGATTAAAATGAGCCCGGAGACTTTCTCAAGTACCCCCAAATACTTTTTAAACCTGTCCAAAAGTTTAAAACTCCAGATGGTGAAAAGGGCCATCAATAGAAAAGGAAGGGCCAATCCAAAGATGTAGAGGAGCATTAATGGGAAGGCCTTTTCCAATTCAGTGGAGGCGAGGCCAACAATTGTCCCAAAAATTGGTCCAATACAGGGGGTCCATCCCAGTGCAAAGGAGACCCCCAATAAAAAGCCCCCCACATTTTCTAGATGGAACCGTTTCTCAAATTGGAGGAGTTTAAACCGGAAAAATCCCCCTAAATGGAGTCCAAACAGGATAATTACCACCCCTGCTATTCCGGAGACCCATTTGGAGGAGAAGATATTCCCAATTACATTGGCGGCGGCCAACCCCAATAGCAGAAAAATAGTTCCAAATCCGGCGACAAAGAGAAGAGAGTTCCAAAAAATTTGCCACCTTTCCGAAAGGGTAATCTCCCTCTCCTGCAACTCTCCAGCGGAAAGGCCAGTGATGTAGAAGAAGTAGATTGGGGCCAAGGGGAGGACACAGGGGGAGAAAAAGGAGAGAAGCCCCCCAATAAAGCTAATTAAAAAGGGCATCTGGTCAAAGTAGTCGAAAAGGGAGTAGAGGAGATTCTCCATTGGGACCCCTTTTTTAAAAAACTATACCAAATTGGGGGGGAAGTCTCCGATTTCTCCCCCAATTCCCGGGAAAGGCCCCAAATTTTAGCAATCCCCGCCGAAACAATCGCTCTTTAGAGTGGTGATGAATCGTTAAAAATATCTTAATAGCAATAATCAAGTTAAGCCGATAAAAAGTAGGGCTGGAGCAGTCCGAATTAATGCCTGTGGAAGTAGCTCTGGGGGCGGAAAACTCAATAGAGTGGTCCACGAGTTATCTACCTGGGAAGCAGGAAGCTCCCCCATTTATGCAGGAGTTGTTCACTTTTGAAGAAGGGAAGTGAATTCAATAAACGGAAAAAGAGCCCT
>JBDONQ010000226.1:0-1795 GCA_039831255.1 Campylobacterales bacterium | reverse complement strand
CGGGGGGAGTTTCAACCTTACCCAGCTGGAATTAGGGCCCAATTGGTAGATTTGGAGAAACTCCAACTGGTGATGGACTTTTTAGTGGAGTATCGGAAGAATCAGATTCACATTTTAAATGCAGTCTCTCCAGCTTTTACAGCCAGCTTTCCATTTACCGACTTCGTAATCGGAGAGTATCTCCGCAATGGGAAGGGTTCCATTTAAAGTTTTAACATTTTTTAACAAACTCCCGGAGAACGGGGGGGTAAATTAATCGAGGCTTTAATCTCCCCCGGTAGAATTGGGACCAGAGTCCCAAGAAAATTAATTAAAAAAAGGATAGAGGAATGAAGAGATTACTACTCTTAATTAGCATCTTTGGGGTTGTCTTTGGAAACCAAATTTTCCCAATGGATTACAAAACTACAGTTCAGTTTAAAGGGAAGAGCTCCCTCTACTGGTTGGGAAATCCCCCGGTGGAGGTGGTAGTTTACGACCAAACTGACAGCTCCCCATTGGTCCGGATTGGAAAGAAGGTGATAGAGGGGCTCCAATTTTTGGGGCTCTCCTACAATAACCAAAAGACAAAAGTCTATTCTAAAAAACTTGCAAATGGATGGCAATTGGTGGTCCAGATTGAGTCGGAAGGGGCAAAAAGTGTAGAGGAGTTAAACCCCCTGTTAACCCAACTCTGTAACCATTTGGCAAAGAGGGGACAAAAAGAGATTCTAATCTACATAAACACCTCAGCTAAAAAAGGGTTCTTTATTCAGTTGGATAGCTGTGGAGGTAAAAAAGGGGGAAAATCCCCAACCCCAGGAACCCCTCCAGTAGCTGAAAATTCCACTTCACCAGCTAAAGGTGATAAATGAAACCCAAAATCTCCCTCGTTTTAAGTGGAGGGGGGGCAAGGGGGTTTGCCCATATTGGAGTAATTGAACGGTTAAAAGAGGAGTTTGAGATTGTCTCAATTGCAGGAACCTCCATTGGAGCTCTAATTGGGGGGCTGGAGGCGGTTGGGAAATTGGAAGAATACCGGAAATGGCTCTGTAGTCTGGAATTTATGGATATGATTAAATTCCTCCAGTTTCGAATGAAGAGAGGAGAGAAGAAGATAAATATCAATTTGGAGAAGATTTTTTCCACATTGGAGGAGTGGACCGCCGGGGTTCAAATTGAGGATTTACCGATAAAATTTACAGCGGTAGCGGTAGATTTAAAACGGGAACGGGAGTACTGGTTTCAAAAAGGGGACCTTTTAACCGCAATCCGAGCCTCAACTGCAATTCCGGGGATTTTTCCACCGGTGGAAGTGGATGGGATGAGTTTAGTGGATGGGGGGGTTTTAAATCTCTTACCAATCGCCCCGGTAATTGGAGACCACTCCGACCTAATTGTAACTGTAGATCTCTACGGGGAGAGGCCAATTGCCACCTACCCCCTCTCCTCTACCCTTCTGGAGCGATTAAAAGTGACCCACCCCCTCTGGAACCGCTTTTTCCGGGAACGGAGCTCTGTAGCGGGGCAGGCCCTTTCAATGATGATGGAGGTAATCCTCCGATACCGGAAAGCGGAGTATCAACCGGATATTGAAATTAAAATTCCCAAAGATGTAGCCCAATGGTATGAGTTCTACAAAGGGAAAGCGCTGGTGGAGGTGGGGAGACTGATAACAGAGGAGTATCTCTACCGGTACCATTTAACCCAGTGGCATCGGGAGGAGGAGTAGTTAGGGGAAGGGGTGCGGACCGGTGGTGGCGCAGACTCCACCGCCGGGTTGTTTAAAATCGGGAAACTACCCCCCTTCAAAGGG
>JBDONQ010000278.1:0-6432 GCA_039831255.1 Campylobacterales bacterium | reverse complement strand
ATTTTTCCCCTCTTCAACCCCTCAATTTTCTCCCGGTCAATATCGATACAGGTAACCCGATTTCCCATTTCACTGAAACAGGCTCCAGTTACCAAACCCACATACCCGGTTCCAACTACAGCAATTTTCATAACTGCAACTCCTTTAAAATTAACTCCTCCAACTCCCGGGGGTCTTTAATGTAATTTACTTTTTCCCGGAATTTGGAACTATTTCGGGCCCCTTTTGAGTACTGGTGGAGATGTTTTCGGAATAGAATTATCCCATATTCCCGATAAAATTTAACCATCTCCCGGAGATGGGTTAAAATTATTTCTTTCTTCTGGTCCGGGGTTATCTCCCCCCGTTGCTTCAACTCCAAAAAGAGCCAAGGGCGACCAATCGCCCCCCGACCAATACTCACCCCGGCTGACCCGGTTATCTCCAGTGCCTCCCGATATTTGGAGTAATCCCTAATATCCCCATTGGCCACAACAGGGATTGAGACCCTTTTTACAACTTCCCCAATTTTGAAATAGTCGGCACTTCCCCGGTAGAGTTGCTTTACATATCGGCCGTGGAGAGTGATAAAGGAGACCCCCAACTCCTCCGCCAACTGGGCCCGGTCCACTGCTACAAACTCTCCCACTTCAAACCCCAATCTCATTTTAATCGAGACCGGTTTTTCCGAATGGGAGACCACATCTTTTATCAATTTTTTAAAGAAGGGACGGTTCTCCTCCTTCAACAACACCCCCCCGAATCCGCTTCTAATTGCCTTTTTTACTGGACATCCAAAATTGAGATCTATCCCATCCACCCATTCCAACCGATTTAAAAATTCCACCGCTTTAATTGCGTTTTCAATGTTATTGGCGGCTATCTGGACAAAGTATGGGGTCTCGTCTCGGGATTTCTCCAACATTTGGAGGGTTTTGGGGTTGGAGTGGACAATTGCATTTACATTGGTCATCTCTGAAAAGGTCATATCGCATCCAAACCGTTTTACAACCGACCGGAAGGGCCGGTCTGTGTAGCCGGCCAGTGGAGCCAAAAAGAGGGGCTTTTCCCACTTTTGGGTTTCCCAAAAGTTACCCATCCCCACTACTGAGTTGAGGTTGTTGGAGTCTCTGCAGAGGTTTCAGCCGCTCTCTCCTCCCCTTTCCCCGGTTCAGAGCTACTCCTCAACTGCTGAATTTGGTAAGGCCGTCGCTGTTTTAATAGGGGTTCATTCCAGATTGTAGCTAAAAATTGGTCCACTTCGACCCGGATTCCCCGCTCCCGCATTAGAATAAAGTAGTCGAAAAGGTGGATATTTTTCTCTTCCACAATCTCTTTCCCCTTCTCCAGATGCTCATATTTAAATGCCAAATAGGCCTTCCCAATTGGGTGGGGTTCCAGTAACTCCAACTCCTCTTCAGGGCTCTTTTTAGTGTAGAGTTTCCGGGCCAATTCAACCTGCTCCCGCTCATTCAGTTGGGCCTGCTTAATCAACTCTTTCAACTCTGGAGAATCCAAATGGGCTACTACAATTTCCAGGGTCAATGGGTATTCAAATTTTAGAATTTCTGGGGCTGGGGCCTTTTTTGCCCAAATTTTAAAGGCCTCCTGTCGAAGAGCCGGATCTTTATACTTTTTTAAAATCTCCCCCGCTTTTGAGGGGTCTTTTTTTAATAAATTCCACCCGTTCTTCACTTCCCACGGATTATCGAAGGGGATTTTGTACTTGGAGAGATCTACATACTTTCCCTCATTAATCTGCTTTAAATCAATCATATATGGAAAATTTTCCCACCGGTTAAATGTCAATCTATCCCCCCAGAGATTTCCGATAAACTCTTTCATCAATCCCAACACTTTTAACCTTTTCGGCTCTCCAACTTTCCGGTAGAAGATTAACTCCCGACTCCAATCCAATAGTTGCTTTAACTCCTTCTCCAAATGTTTCCGATAAATTGAGTACCTCATATTGGAGAGAAAGAGCCCAATTGCCCCAATCAAAAAAATTAAACCCATCCCCCCGGCCAACCAGAGAGCTACTGGAAAAGTTAAATTAATCCCAAAGAGGGTCACTGTCAGTGTGGCCCCCTGATTTTGGAAGTAGACCACCCCTACCAATCCACCGATTAAAATAATCGAAAGGATTAAAAAATATTTCAATTTCATTTCTCTCCTTTTCCACCGGAAATTTCCCCCTTCCCCCTTTCCCTCTAATTTTTCCGCCGGGCTTCTTCCTCCAGCAGGGATTTACAGGTGATACAGTACCGGGCGTAAGGTTTTGCCCTGAGCCGGGCCTCCCCAATCTCCTCTCCGCACATTTCGCAAATTCCATACTCCCCCCGTTCAATCCGCTTTAACGCCTCCTCTACTTCTTTCAACTCCCTTAACTGCTGGAGGTAGAGTTGCTCCCCCCTATAACTCTCCAACAGGAAACTCCGCTCATCCCCCTCGTCTTTAATCTCACACCCGTCCACCCCTTCCAACTCCCCCCGCAATCCCCTCAAAACCTCCTCCAACTCCAATTTCCGTTCCAAGAGTAGTGCCTTAAACTCCTCCAACTTCATAATTATACCCTTTTATTTATCATAGGGATGGTTATTTATTATTGTGAGACCCCGATAAATCTGCTCTATCAACACCAATTTTGCAATTTTATGGCTAAAGGTTAACGGGCTCAATGAGAGATTGAACCCTTTCTCTTTAAATTCCCGATTAAATCCGTAAGCCCCACCGATGTAGAAATTAATCCGACTCCGCCCTTCCAAAATCTTTTTCACAAATGTAGGGGTATCCATTAAAACTCCGTCGGGGGTTAAAATTACATCAAACCCCTTTCCAGTATACCGCTCCAATAGAGTGGTGTAGAGGGCCGCAGGATTCCGACTCCCCTTTAGCCGGGGGTCGTAAATGTGGCGGGCTTCAATCTTGGCGAAAGGTCTGGCGAGTTTAATGTAGCGGGCTATTTCTGTTTCAAACTCCGGCTTTTTCTCAATTGTGTAGATATGTATCTGCATAAATCGCTCCCGACAACCTTAAATTTTGCCGATATTTTATCAGAGAGACGCACCCCTCCAATTACTCCGACCGGGTGGTGGGAAAGTTTTAAAATTTCCGACAGCTCTTCCCGATTTAAAAGTTTTGCTCTCCCTTTCGTAGAGGTATATCGATACGCCCCAACTCCGATGTAGGAGAGGGGATAGGTGTTGGCAAAAATCACCTCCACCCGATTGTGGGTGGAGAGCCCTACAATTTTTTTAAACCGGCCCCCCACCCCCAATTCCCACCTCAATTTCCAGCCCCGGTTTGGATTTTTCCGGGGGGCTGGGAAGAGGGGATAGGAGGGGATAGGATTCCCCTCCCGGAGAAGTTGAATTATCTCCCCGGGGGGAAGGCCACTCCGGTGGGAGAGGGCTTGAAGATCCTCTTGCCCCAGATGGATTCCATCGGCCCAGTTCAAAAGTTCCGGTTGGTCATTTACAATTAAAAGCCCATCCCACAGACTTCGAATCTCCCGAATCCGCTCCAATTTTACCTCTAGAGGAGCCCGTTTATCCCGGTATTGGAGAATTTTTATTTTTAACCCCTTTGCCCCTCTTAAAAACTCCCCCAACCCCAACTGATACTTTTCCAGCAACTCCCAATCCAGTAATCCGTATAGTCCCATCTCTCTACTCGTTTTAATAGGTGTTGAATTATAATTATAAGGTAATTTTTATCGAAGTGGCACTTCTCCGGCCAGTTTAAAGAGTTTTTGAGTAGTAGAGTGGGAAGGGTCTCCACCTCTATTTTTCCAGTACAGCTTTATCCGATGTAGTGGGAATTGGGAGGGGAGCTGAAATTTTAAAGGAGAGAGGGAATGCTCAGACGACTGACAGAGCGGAAGTTGAAAGGGGTTTTAAAAGTTCTCCGGCTCTACTTTTCGGAGGAGAACCCCTCGGTCTGCGGAGAGTTGGATGGGTTGGAGCAGATTTTAGATGCAAAGGAGTATGAGATTGCCGTTGTGGCCAATATGAGTGCCGGCAAAAGTACATTTATAAACGCCCTATTGGGGGAAGAGCTCCTCCCCTCCTTCAATGAAGCCACTTCCGATGCCCCGGTCTTTATTTTTCCAGAGGAGCAGTATCAGGCGACTATCTACTTTGAGGATGGCCGGGAACCGGTCACATTGAATAGGAAAAATATTCGGGAATTGAAACTTTACGCCCAAAAGGATGGGGAGGGGTTGGACTCAAAATATCGAAATGTGGACCGGATTGAGCTCTTTTGGCCCCTTAAAAATATCCGCCCCAACAATGTCCATTTAACTTTAATCGATACCCCTGGTCCCAACAATACTGGAGAGTTCCGGGAGAAACATAAACAACTCACCCGGACAATTCTCAGGGAGGTGAATGCAGCCCTCTTTTTATTTGATTATACCCAATTGGATGCCAATTTGGAGAGTGACGAACAGGGGCTCTGGCACTCAATTAAAGAGCGGACCCAAAATGATCCCCGGTTCAAAGTCATTTTTATTTTAAATAAGATTGATTCGGCAATTGAGGACAATGCAAAAATGGAGGAGTGTGAAGATGCATTGAAAAAGTTTTGGTATCGGAAAGAGAGTGAAGCGATTCAAAAATTGGAAAAAGCTGCGATAGAACACGGAATCGAGAATCCAATTGTTCTTCCAGTGTCGGCAAAAATTGCCCTTCTCCTCCGGAAAGAGCGGTTGAGTCGGAAAGAGCGTCGGGAGTTGATGTTTTTGGAGGAGGATTTTAGGGATGTATTCGAAGGAGAGGAGGATATCCGGCAGGTTCTGTTGGACTATTCGGGGATTGAAAAGGTGGAAAGGTATTTAAAAGATTTTATCGAAATAGATGTGGTCCAAATTATTAATCAACAAGCTCGGGAACAACTCTTCTCAATAATTAACCGAGAAATTAATAAGTTAATCCGACAGAAAGAGTTGCTCTCCAAACCTTACGAGGAGACAATCCGGAAAATTAGAAGTGGGGAGAAGGTTATTGAACGGCTCTCCAATGAGCGGGACCTTCGACAAAATTTTGAGAAAATTGCAAAAATCCATATCGACAACTGCCGAACCACGTTGGAAGAGCGACTTGCGGCGATTAATGAGAATGAGATTATTAGCATCCTCTACCACTTTTTAAACCGCCGGGCCCAAGGGGAAGATTACGAAGTGGCGAAAAAGTTTGCAAAACGGCAAACTAGGGGGGTAATTACAAAAGATATTGAGATTGATCTCCGTCGGGTCCCTATGAGTGTAATTACCGATGAGTACAAGAAATTTAAAAAAGAGTTACTGGACCAGATTGCAGAGGATTTTTACGACACATTGAAAGCGATTACAAAACGGGAACATGAGAAAGGGGAGGAGGAGATTTACTCAATTGTGGAGGCCTATTTGAACACACTGGAGAAAGAGTTGTCCGAAAGTTTGGATATCCAAGAGGAGCCGTTGGAGATAAAACCGCTAAAACCGTTATTGGCTGAAATAGATGATAACGACCTCTCCGCCACTACAAAACAGGAGAAGCAGAAGCGGAAACGGGTGAAATATTTAATCGATTTCGGCTTTATTAAATTTTGGAAACGGGAAGAGACAATTTACGAAACTGTTAAGAAAGATATTGTAATATTGAAAATTGAGGCGATTAAGAATAAAATTCGGGCTTTTAAACGGGCCCTCCGCCGGGAAATGGAGGATTATTTGAACAATATGGAGGCAAAGTTGAAGATTGTCACCGACCGGTATCTGGAGGAGATTGACACAATTAAATGGCAGAAAATGTATGAGTTGATAGAATTTGAGAAAAAGTTGAAAGAGGCAGAGGAGGGAATTCGGGAAGCAGATAAAAAATTGAAACAGATGTACAAATTGAGAAAGGCGTTGGAATGAAAAAGTTACAGTTGGAGGAGGATCTTCATCTACTGGACCGAATTGGGGTAGAACTCCACCGGTGGAAAGAGGAGTTTTTAAAGTGGATTGGCCAGTGGCGATGCTCTAAAGAACGGGATACTATTAAATTAAACGACATCCCTTCCACAAATCGGGAACAGGAGCGGGAGGCGATAAAAGAGGCAATCCGGAGTGGAGATGAGGAGTTTTTAAAGGCGGCCCTCGACTCCCCAATTTTGTGTGAAGAGAATAAAGAATTGATTAGGAACTACTTCCGGAAAAAGGAGTAGATTGGGCTGGATTCCTATCGGAAGAATTGGAAGTAACCCCCCGATAGAGGGTTTGAAAGTGGGGACACTTCTCCAGTAACTCTTCCAATCTCCCTTCACAAATAATTTTCCCATTTTTAAAAAGTAGAAGTCTATCTGCAGGGGCTACTGTTGAGAGCCGATGGGCAACTAAAATAATTGTAATTGGGAGGGAATAGAGGTTTTTTACAATCTGCTCTTCGCTCCGATTGTCCAATGCTGAGGTGGCTTCGTCCAAAATTA
>JBDONQ010000158.1:0-1811 GCA_039831255.1 Campylobacterales bacterium | reverse complement strand
AATTTTTAGGATACAATCCAAACCGGTTGGAAATTTTACTGGCCCAGATGGTAAAATTGTTAAAAGGGGGGCAACCCTACAAAATGTCAAAACGGGCCGGGAATTTTGTCCTCCTCCGGGATTTGGTGGCCGATGTGGGGGCCGACCCGATGCGGTTTATCTTTTTAACAAAAAAGCCGGACACCCATCTGGAATTTGAACTGGAGGAGCTTTTTAAACAGGACGCCTCCAATCCCGCCTACTACATTAACTACGCCTACGCCCGAATCCGGTCCATTTACCGGAAAATAGGAGCCAGTTACCACGACTTTTTAGATGTGGAGTTAAAAAATTTGAGCGACGAAGAGCGACAGCTGATAGTAACTGCCCTCCAAATCCCGTATATTTTGGAGGAGGCCTTTGAAAACCGGGAACCCCACCGGCTCACCAACTACCTTTACAATTTGGCCTCCCAATTCCACAGCTACTACAACCGGACCCGAATTTTGGGGAGCGAAAATCAGCAGAGCCGGATTAAATTGGCTGGAATTATCGCTATAGTCTTAAAATTGGGGCTCAAATTGCTGGGGGTAACCCCGAAGGAGCGGATGTGAGGGTAAAATATATCGGGGCCCATGTCAGTGCCAGTGGAGGGGTCTCCAACGCCCCAAAAAATGCAAAGGAGATTGGGGCCAATGGATTTGCCCTCTTTACAAAAAATCAACGGCAGTGGCGGAGTAAACCCATCCCCCCCGAAGAGGTGAATCGGTTCCACCGGCGGATGGAGGAGTTGGGGTTCTCCCCAGAGGGGGTCCTTCCCCACGACAGCTATTTAATCAATTTAGCCCATCCAGATCCGGAGAAGTGGTGTCGGAGTTTGGAGAGTTTTATCGATGAAGTGGAGCGGGTGGCTCTATTGGGGCTCAAATATCTCAATTTCCACCCGGGGAGTCATCTCCGGCAAATCTCCGAAGGGGAGGGGTTGAGCCGGGTGGCGGAGGCTTTAAACCGGACTTTGGAGGTGACCAGTGGGGTTACGTTGGTAATAGAGACCACCGCCGGCCAAGGGAGCAATTTGGGATACCGGTTTGAGCAGATAGCCCAAATTATTGACCAAGTGGAGGACAAAAGCCGAATTGGAGTCTGTATCGATACTGCCCATATCTTCGCCGCCGGATACGACATCCGGAGTTGGGAGGGGTATCAGCAGGTAATGGGGGAGTTTGGGGAGATTGTCGGGTTCCAATATTTAAAAGGGTTCCATTTAAACGACTCAAAGGCCAAATTGGGGAGTCGGGTAGACCGACACCACTCCCTCGGAAAAGGGGAGATTGGGTTGGCCCCCTTTAAATGGATAATCCAAGACCCCAGAACCGACGGAATTCCGCTAATTCTTGAGACAATTGATCCCTCCCTCTGGCCAGAGGAGATTGCCCTCCTCCGGAGTTTTTTGGAAGAGGGAGAAAAGGGGAAGGATGTATAAATTTTTAAAAATCCGTCACACCCCCCAATTGGGGGGGGTAGTTCCAATTAGTGGGGCTAAAAATGCGGCCCTTCCATTGATGGCCGGGGCAATTTTGAGTAACCGGCCGGTGGAGTTGGGAAATCTCCCGGAAGTGGCCGATGTGAAAACAATGGGACGTCTCCTAGAGAAGTTGGGAGCCCAAATTGAGTGGGGGAAAGGGCGGGTTCGGTTGGAAACCGGTAATTTAACTGGGACCACCGCCACTTACGAAATTGTGAAGACAATGCGGGCCTCAATTTTAGTATTGGGCCCCTTGCTAGCCCGGTTTGGGGATTGCCGAGTCTCCCTTCCGGGGGGATGTGCAATT
>JBDONQ010000182.1:0-1812 GCA_039831255.1 Campylobacterales bacterium | reverse complement strand
CCTCTACTTTCCAATCCCAGACCGGGGAAGGGAGTGGCCAAAGAGTTTTTGAGAATTTTTAGGACTCACTTTTCAAATTGGGAAAGGTCATCCTCTTCATCAAATCGGGGGGAATTTTTTGGAAGGGAGTAGTTTCCTTTTTCCCCGGTGGGGTTCCCCCGGTTAAATTGGTACTCCCGATACTTCTCCCCCTCCTCTTCCAACTCCTTTTTCACTTTTAAATAGGCCCGCTTTAAATTTTGGTAAGCCGCCGCTATTCCCCAGAAACTCCCCACCAGAATCCACCACCACTGGCCAAATAGATTTTTTAACCAAATCCCCATCCCTACCCCTAACAAAATTGCCACTACCACCGAAATTCCCAATGAGAGCTTTTCCGCCCACTCTATTTTTTCTCTAACTTCTCCCATTTTCCCCCCTTCTCTCCCCCTCCAACTGGGGGATCTCAATTAAGTAATAGATTCGGTTCCCCCTTTTCAACCCCCGGTGGGGGAGGGTTGGGACTGGAGCGTTGGGCCCTTGGTAGAGGAGGAGGGAGGTGGTAGGTCCCCGGAGATGGGATGTAAGGCTCCAGAGGAGAGAGTAATCCCCGACTGCCCGGGAGGTGATTAGGTCTATCCCTTTCAAATTCACCTCTTCAACCCGGGTGGGGAGAATCTCCAGATTAGGAAGGGTTAAAATAGTTTTAATGTAATTTAAAAAACTGTACCTTTTTTTCAACGGCTCTACCAAATAGAATTTAGTGTTTGGGTAGAGAATCCCCAATACCATCCCCGGAAACCCAGCCCCAGTCCCCACATCTACCACCTGTTTAGGGCTCAATTGAAACTGCTCAATTGGGTAAAAGGAGTCGTAAATCTGCTCCCAAATCTCTTCCCCCCGGTAGTTGGTCAATTTGTGGACCCGATTCCACCGCTCCAACTCCTCTACAAAAAACTCCAGTTTTGGCAAAAATTGGGGGTCAATTGGGAATTTTCCCGTCATTTGAACCCTTTTTTACTCAATTTTACCAAAGGGGGAAGGGAGAGAGGGCCTGCACTCTTTTTAATCTTTTACAGAGAGCCCTAAATAGATTAAAACGATACCGTCCATTAAAAAGCTAACCCCTACCACAATTCCAACGATAAATGGGGAGTTGGCCGGCCATCCGGTCAATGTAATTACCCCCAATAGAAATGAGAGCATCCCGTTGGCCAAGGCCAAACCCCACCCCTTTAATGGCTTCAAATCCAAAGCCATTGAAAAACTGGAGAAGGCGTCTACAAAGAAGTAAGCCCCGAAGAGGAGGGCCATTGCACTGACCCCGGCCACTGGGTAGATTAACAATAATATCCCTGTTACAACTATCATTAAAACTTTAAACCAAGCCCCCAAACTCTTTTGGTGTGCTTTAAATGTAATTACCCCTTGGATAATTCCTGTCACTAAAAAGAGGGACCCCATAAAAATTACAAAGGAGAGACTTCCCGCCAATGGATTAATAATTGAGAGGAGTCCTGCCACCGCAACCAGTAGCCCAGTAATTACAGAGAGTTGCCGAAACTCCTTTAACTTCTCCCGGTCTATTAAATTTCGGGCTTTAAAAAAGAGCATTTTACACCTCCTTTTAAAAATTCCCCCTCCTTTCCCCTCCACTCCTCCCTTTCCATTTAATTTAATTGGCAATTGGTTCCCCTCTCTCCCCTTTCCAGTTCACCCATCCAATTGGGAAAAGGATAAAAAAGGGAAATATAGAACCCCCCTTCCCCGATACCTCTCCATCCAAATCTCCAAAACTTTCCGGGAAATTAGAAAAAGAGAGACCCTCTCTCC
>JBDONQ010000010.1:0-1817 GCA_039831255.1 Campylobacterales bacterium | reverse complement strand
CCGGTGGAGATTAAAATCGGCCCTACCGGTCGACTCCTATTTGGGGGACGGGTTACCCCTATTTTTTGGACCGGTTGGGAGCCTAAACGGCCAAAAAAGGGGATTTCAGAGGTTGAGCCGGAGGAAGAGTAATGGAAAAATTGAGTTTAAAAGAGCTCTACACCCGATTCCGGAATCCAGAGACAATTAAAGCCCTCCGGAAACTGATTTGGCGGGAGGCGGAGGGGTTGGAAGAGCCCCTCTATGTAATGGAGATTTGCGGGGGGCACACCCACACAATTATGAAATATGGGTTACCTCAGCTGTTGCCGGAGAATATTCAATTTATCCACGGCCCCGGATGTCCGGTCTGTGTAATGCCAAAAGAGCGAATAGAGGAGGCGATTCGGCTGGCTCGGGAACCGGGGGTAATTTTGGCTACATTGGGGGATATGATGCGGGTTCCCGGGATAACTGGGAGTCTCTCAAAGGTCCGGAGTGAAGGGTTCGATGTCCGACCCCTCTATACCCCATTGGATTTGTTAAAAATCGCCCGGGAGAACCCCGATAAAAGAGTTGTCTACTTTGCAATTGGGTTTGAGACCACCACTCCAATGACCTCCGCTGTGATAGAGAGGGGGTTAAAAGAGGGGCTTAAAAATCTCTATTACCACATTAATCACGTACTGGTTCCCCCTCCAATCCGGGCAATTTTAACTGCCGGCCGGGCAAAAATAAATAGCTTTATCGCCCCTAGCCATGTCAGTGTAATAATTGGGGCGAAAAGTTACCGATTTTTGGTAGAGGAGTTCAATACACCGGTTGTAGTGGCCGGGTTTGAGCCAGTGGATGTGTTGGAGTCGATTTTAATGTTAATCCGGCAGAAGAGGAGAAGAGAGCCGAAAGTGGAGATTCAGTACCGGCGGGCGACCGGTTGGGAGGGAAATTTGGTAGCCCAACAGTTGATGGATCGTTATTTTCAAGTCAGGGAGAGTTTCCGGTGGCGGGGATTGGGGGAGATTCCAAAATCGGCCCTCCAGTTGAAACCCCAGTTCCAACAGTTGGATGCTGAAGTGGTGTGGGGGGATATTTTGGGAATTGAACCGGTGGAGGACCATATACTCTGTATTTGTGGGGAGATTCTCCAAGGGGTTGCAAAACCCACCGATTGCAAAATTTTTGGAACCGGGTGTACCCCCCAAAACCCGGTGGGCTCCTGTATGGTCAGTGATGAGGGGGCTTGTAACGCCTACTATCGATACTTTCGTCGCCGGTAGAGGGGTAGGGCTAAATTTTTAAGGGGCCTCAATTTTGGAAGAAATTAGGTAGAGGGGAATTTGTAAGGATTTTTAGAGGGACCTTTAAACCCGTTGATGTTTCCTGGAGTAGAGTATTTTAAAATTTTTCAGTGGGGACAATTTCCAGTTGGATGGTTATCAAAAATGGGGTAGATTGCCCTTTTTAAGCGCTGTAGATTAAAAATAAGAGAGGAGTAATAGGAAGATACTGGGCTCTCTCAATTTTGGCCTTATAGTGGCTCTTTTAGCCGTTTTTAGAATGGGTTCAAGTGGGGGGAGAACCCCTTTGGAGAAAGTGGGACAGGTTTTGGAGTGCTTTAGTCCCAATTGAGTTAATAATTGAGTCAAAGTTTATCAACTTTTATTAAAATAATTGGATCACTCTTTAAAATTAGAATTTTTTTTAAAAAAATTGCAATTTCTTGATTTCCTCCCTTGACAAAAAAATTTTTCTCGCTATAATTTCAATGCGAAAGCATTGAAGCAGTCAAAAAGAAAAAGAAAATAAAAAAAATAAACCTTAGATAAAAAATAAAAAAA
>JBDONQ010000269.1:0-1822 GCA_039831255.1 Campylobacterales bacterium | reverse complement strand
ACTTCTCACCTATTTGTTGGAATGAGGCCAGTGCCTCTGGGAGTTTGGAACGGGGGACAGAGATATCCTCATTTATCTTCTTACTCCCGTAAATTGTAATTGCTTGGGAAGCGTTCCGACGGGCAAACCAGATTCTTTTCCCCTCCTCCGGGTCCCCGGTTATTTGGACCTTTTTTGCCCGATTCTCGAAAAAACTCTCTTTTAAAATTTGGAGCTGATAGTCCAACTCCTCCTCCACATTCCCATCTACATCTCCAATTAAAATGGCCCCAGCCCCCTCTGGGAGCGGGAGATTAAACTTCTGCCGGAGGGCCTTTATCACCAGATTGTCCAAAAACTCCATTGCCACCGGCTGAGCCCCAGCTGCCAGCGACTTGTAAACCCCATTCATCGCATCCACCACCGATGGGAAAATTCCAATATAGGTCTTCTTCAGCCGGGGTTTTGGGAGCAGTTTTAGGGTTATCTCAGTAATTACCGCCAACGTCCCCTCACTGGCGATTAAAATCCCTGCCAAATTGTACCCAGCCACATCTTTAATTGTCCGTTTTCCAGCCCGGATAATCTCTCCTGTTGGGAGAACCCCCCGGAGGGCCATTACATAATCTTTTGTTAACCCATACTTGGCCGCCCTCATTCCCCCGGCATTTTCCGCTACATTTCCCCCAATTGTGGAGTAGTCCATACTGGCCGGGTCTGGGGGGTAGAAGAGCCCCCTCTTCTCCACCTCCCGCTGGAGGTGGCTATTAATAACCCCCGGTTGAACCACCGCCACCATATCTTTCGGGTCTATCTCCAAAATTTTATTCATATACTTCTCCACCGCTAACACAATTCCTCCGGAAGTTGGGAGGGCCCCCCCGGTAAACCCGCTTCCAGCTCCCCGGGGGACCACTGGAATTTTGTGCTGGTTACAGTAGCGTAAAATCTCCGCCACCTCCCGCTCATTCTCCGGAAAAATAACCCCCTCCGGCTCAAACCGCTCTCGGGTAGCGTCATAAGAGTAGGCCCGCCGGTGGAGGGGGTCTATTAAAAAATCCCCTTCTCCGACAATTTGGGTTAAAGCTTTAATATCTTGCTCTTTCAACATTGGACCCCTTTAAAAGTTGGAGTTCTCATCTCCACTGTTCAACTCTCCTTTAACTCTATTCTCCGGAAAAGCTTTCCAATGATACTACTCAATTTTTTAAATTATTGGGAGGGGATGGGCTGAAACTGGAACAGTTTCTGATACCGGGAAAGGAGATTCCCCTGAAACTCCTCCCAATCGCTATAAGTTGTAAAAAAGGGAATCTGGTAACGGGAAGCCTTTAGCTGAAAAGGGGCCCTCCCGATTGGGGTTAGAGAGAGGGCGTCCACCTCATCCACCCCATTGGGGCCTAAAAAGATGTATCGGCCCACATTTAAACTCTCTGAAACTTGCCGGAGTTGGGCCGGGGTTGGAAACTGGTCCCGCTCCACTTTTCCAACAGTTACAATTAAATCGGAAGGGATAACTGTATTCCCCCGGTCCCGGTAGAGTTGAACCAATTGCAAATAACTCCGCTGGTCAGGGGCTATCACAATTACCCGGTTGTAATCCTTCCCGAAAAGGGCCCGGTCCCCCGGTTTTGGGGGGACCACCGGAAGGGCCATCGCCTCATTTTTTAGCGGAGTATATGGAAAAAATTGAACCTTCCTCCCCCCAACCCCCTCCAGATAACCGCAAATAATCTCCCCTTTTGAGTAAGGGCAGAGGAGAATTCCCACTTCCCCTTTTGGGATCGGCTTTTCCACTATTCCCCAATCCCCCGCCACTTTTAATAGTCGGGTCTCAATCGGT
>JBDONQ010000192.1:0-1828 GCA_039831255.1 Campylobacterales bacterium | reverse complement strand
GGGGAAGGGGCCCGGCTCTGGACAAAGGAGGGGGAGGAGTTTATCGATTTTGGAAGTGGAATAGGGGTAGTTAGTGTTGGTCACAGCCACCCCCAGCTGGTGGAGGGGCTTTGCGAACAGGCCCGGCGTTTAATCCACACCTCCAATCTCTATCGGATTCCCCCCCAAGAGGAGTTGGCCCGGCGGATTGTAGAGCTAACCGACTGGGAGGGGGAGTGGGGGCTCTTTTTCTGCAATTCCGGAGCGGAGGCCAATGAGACTGCGTTAAAAATTGCCCGGAAATATGGGGAGGTAAATGGGGAGATTAAAAGGTATAAAATAATTACCCTTAAAAACTCCTTTCACGGCCGGACAATTTCAACTCTAAAGGCGACTGGCCAACCGAAATTTCATACCTATTTTGGGCCATTCCCCGACGGATTTGAGTATGCCGACTCTGTCAAGGATGTGGTAAGGCATCTGGACCAGAAGACAATTGGGGTAATGGTGGAGTTGGTCCAAGGGGAGGGGGGGGTTAATCAAATCCCAAAAGGGGAGATGAGGGAGCTGGCGACTGAATTGAAAAGGCGGGATATTCTTTTAATAGTGGATGAGGTCCAGACTGGGGTTTATCGAACCGGAGAGTTTTTAGCTTCCCAACTCTACAAAATCGAGCCAGATATTGTAACCCTAGCAAAGGGGTTGGGGGGAGGGGTTCCAATTGGGGCCGTTTTAACCCGGTTAACGGAGGTGTTGGAGCCGGGGGACCACGGCTCCACATTTGGGGGGAACTACCTTTCCACCAGGGCTGGACTGGAGGTGTTAAAAATTTTGGAGGAGGAGTACCGGGCCCGGCGGTTGGAGGAGCGGATTAAGCTATTCCGGGGTTACCTGCTCCAACTTAAGCAACAGTTTCCAGAATTTATCGTAGGAATTCGGCAGATTGGGTTAATGATAGGAATTTTATTGAAAAGGGTAGAGCTCCGGGACCGGGTCTACCAACTCTCAATTGAGGAGGGAGTTCTCCCGTTGAAAGCGGGACCTCGTACTCTCCGACTTCTCCCCCCACTGACAATCTCCGAAGGGGAGATTGGGGAGGGGTTCCTGCGACTGGAGAAGGGATTTTACCGGTTAAAACAGGAGATTGAAGGGGGAGATATCCCGCTGGAGAAGGGGATAGAGGAGTGAGAAAAGGGTGGTGGACAGTTGTGGCCCTTTTAGTTGGAGTTGGGTGGGGGACCAATTTGGCCGAAGGGGTGGGTTGGCAGAATTCAAAAGAGAGATTTATTAGCCCGTTGAAAGAAAAACTTCTCCAGCAGGAGTTGAAGAGGAGTGAAGAGGGGGGGAAGGGGGTCCAGTGGAGTTGGTTTAGCCCTATTACCCTCTCTTGGTCTTGGAACCGCTCCACCCAATTTGGGGAGCAACTTTACTATCTCTACTCAATTCAGGTAAATCAACCGATTTTCCAGAGTGGGGCAATCTACTACTCGATTAAAAAAGGGGCTCTCCAACGGCGGTTGGGGGAGTTGAACTATCGGAAAAGTAGAGCCCAGCTGGTAAAAGAGGCAATTTCCACGCTATTGGAGTACCGGTTAACGGAACTTCAACTGAAAATAGCGGAGTTGCAGTTGGCCAATGACCAGATTGACCTTCGGCGGAAACGGGAGCAATTCCGGGCTGGGGTTGGGGATGGGGGATTGGTAAACCGGGCCGGATTGAGGATTAACCAAGATCGATTAGATATTTTAAATCTCCGGCAAAAATTGGCCCAGTTAAAAGAGCAGTTTCAAACAATTTCTGATTTGCCAATTGAGAAGGCCCCCCTCCCCAATTTCCAATTTATCCCTGA
>JBDONQ010000170.1:0-6540 GCA_039831255.1 Campylobacterales bacterium | reverse complement strand
CCCTCCGGTGGAGACTCTCTCTCGCTCTCCCGCCACCTCCGTGGCTTGCGGGTGAAATTATTCCAAATTCACAACCCCTTGTCAAGTCTTTAAACCACTCTCCTTCAAAAAATTTTCAAAAAAATTTTCCCCAACCCGGGATTAGCTGGGAATTATCGGAAAAATTTTATTAAAAATTTTCCAAAATTTTACCCTCCTTCCCACTTCCCCTCTCAATTTCCTCAATTATTATAGGAAAGGGGCCACATCTTTTCCGTGGTAAGTGATAATAATATCGGCCCCGGCCCGTTTAAAGGAGGTCAAAATCTCCAACACCACCCGCTTTTCATCGATAAAGCCGGCGGAGGCGGCCGCTTTTACCATGGAATACTCCCCACTTACATTGTAGACGGCCAATGGCTTTAAGGTTCTCTCCCTAATTTTTGTAACCACATCTAAAAAAGCCAGTGCCGGTTTTACCATTAAAATATCGGCTCCCTCTTCTTCGTCTATTAATGATTCTAAAATTGCCTCCCGCTGATTTGCAATATCCATTTGATAGGTAGCCCGGTCTTTTGGGAGAAATTGATTTTGAACTGGGGCTGATTCTGCGGCATTCCGGAATGGGCCATAAAAGGCAGAGGAAAATTTTGTGGAGTAACTCATAATTGGGATATGATCAAACCCATTCTGGTCCAACACTTCCCGGAGGGCTTTTACAATTCCATCCATCATTCCACTGGGGGCGATAATATCTGCTCCAGCCTCCCCATGGATTAGAGCCTGCCGTTGGGAGATTGAGAGGGTCTCTCGATTATCTACAGTTTTGAGATAAGGGTTTACAACTCCGCAGTGACCGTGGTCGGTATATTCACAGAAGCAGAGATCGGTGACAACTACCAATTCATCTCCAAACTCCCTTTTCAACTTGCGAACTGACCGGGCTATTAACCCTTCCGGATTTAGGGCGTCACTTCCCACTGAGTCTTTTAGTTTTGGAATTCCAAACAAAATTACACTTTTAAGCTCCAATTTCAACAATTCCTCTACCTCTTTTAAAACCTCCTCTTCTCCAAATTGGAAAATCCCCGGCATTGAAGGAATTGGGTTTCTCCCTTTTAACCCCTCTTTTATAAAAAGGGGGACAATTAAATCCTCTTTCCGGACCCAATTCTCCCGGACCAATTTCCGAATTCCCGGTTTTAGCCGTAATCGGCGAAGATTCATCATCTCTCCCTCCTTGTAACCTCTTTTGCATACTCTACAAAAAATTTAGCATTTTCCACCGGAATATCTGGTAAAATCCCATGGCCTAAATTGAAAATATGTCGATGGCCCCTCATTAAATTGGCAATCTGTTCTACCCCCTCCTTTATAGCTCTTTTAGAGTAAAGGCGGGTCGGGTCTAAATTCCCTTGAAGGGTGTATCTATTTTTAAACACCTCCAATCCCCATTGGATTGGGGTATTCCAATCTATTCCAATTACATCCCACTCCCCATCCATTTTTGGAAGATAGAGCCCCACCCCTTTACTAAATCCGATTACTGGCACAGTTGGAAACTCTTTTTTTAATCGCTGGGCAATCTCTTTCATATAATTCCAAGAGAATTCTAAAAACTTCTCCTCTTCCAATGCCCCCCCCCAAGAGTCGAAGAGCATTACTGCATCGGCTCCAGCCTCTATCTGCCTTTTTAAATAGTGGTAGGTTTCCCGGGTTAAAAAGGCCAGTAATCTATCGAGGAGGGTTGGATTGGTATAAATCAATCTCTTTATATTGGGGAACTGTTTACTCCCCCGTCCCTCCACAATATATGTGGCTACTGTCCAAGGGCTTCCGGCAAAACCGATTAACGCTTTCTCCGTCGGTAACCTCTTTTTAATTAACTCTATCCCCCGGTAAACATACTCCATCCGATCCGCCGCCCCCGGCTGTAATTTTTCCAACTCCCCTTCACTCCGAACCTGTTTTAAAAAGAGGGGCCCAACCCCTGGCTGGAATTCCAATGGTAACCCCATCTCCATTGGCAGGTTTAAAATATCACTAAACAGAATTGCCGCATCCACATCCAAAATCTCCACCGGTTGAAGGGTTACCTCAGCCACCACCTCTGGATTTTTTGTCATCTCCAAAAAAGAGCCCACCTTCTCCCGGACTTTTCGATACTCTGGGAGATAACGTCCCGCTTGTCTCATCATCCAAACGGGGGTGTAAGGGGTTTCCCTTCCAAAACAGGCGTCAATAAATATTTTTGAACCCATTTACTCCTCCACTTTTTAAATTGCTAGACAAACTTCCACTTTTCCCAAACTACCTACTTCCACTCCCAATTGAAAAATTATACCGGAGATAGATTTCCCTTATAGATTTCCTTATCAATTTTAAGTTGGTGAAAAAAAGGTGAAATGGGATTTTGGAGAAGCTCCCAATCGAAAAGGGGAGAAAAGAGGAGAAGGGAGATTAGGCCCCTTGCCGCTCTTTAATAATTTGTTGGGCAATGTTGTCTGGAACCTCTTCGTAGTGGTCGAAAACCATTGTATAGGTTCCCCGCCCTTGGGTGAGAGATCGGAGATCGGTTGCGTATCCGAACATTTCGGCCAACGGAACGAATGCGGTAATTTTTTTAATTCCGTGGACATCTTCCATTTGGTTAACTTGGCCCCTTCTCCGGTTGATATCCCCAATTACATCCCCCATATACTCCTCTGGAACCTCCACCTCCACTTTCATAATTGGCTCCAACAACACAGGGTTGGCCTTTTTGACCCCCTCTTTAAAGGCCATTGACCCGGCGATTTTAAAGGCCATTTCGGAGGAGTCCACTTCGTGGAAACTTCCATCAAAGAGCTCAACCCGGAAATCGACCACTGGATATCCAGCCAATACCCCCCCTTGGGCCGCCTCTTGAATCCCTTTATCCACTGCAGGAATGAATTCTTTTGGAATTACCCCACCTTTGATAAGGTCCACAAATTCGTACCCTTTCCCCCGCTCCAATGGAATAAGCCGGATAAATACGTGTCCGTATTGTCCCCGTCCCCCGGTCTGTTTCGCATATTTATGCTCTTGTTCAACTTGTTTTTTGAAAGTCTCCCGGTAGGCCACTTGAGGTTTCCCGGTGTTACACTCAACTTTGAACTCCCGTTTTAGTCGATCCACAATAATTTCAAGGTGGAGCTCCCCCATCCCAGAAATAATTGTTTGACCAGTCTCTTCATCGGTAGAGACCCGGAAGCTGGGGTCCTCCTCCGCCAATTTTTGGAGGGCAGTAGCCAATTTCTCTTGGTCCGCTTTTGTTTTCGGCTCTACCGCAACAGAGATAACTGGGTCTGGGAACTCCATCCGTTCCAAGATAATTGGCCGGCTTTCATCACAAAGGGTGTCCCCAGTCAATGTGTGTTTTAACCCTACAATTGCCCCAATCTCCCCGCTATAGAACTCTTTTACCTCTTCCCGCTTATTGGCATGCATCCGGAGAAGCCGTCCAACCCGCTCTTTTTTATTTTTTGTGGAGTTTAAGACATAAGTCCCAGACCGGATAATCCCGGAGTAGAACCGAGTAAAGGTCAATTTTCCGACAAATGGGTCGGTCATAATTTTAAAGGCCAATCCGGCAAAAGGTTGATTATCTCCGGGGTTAACGGAAATTTCTTCCCCAGTTTTCGGGTCAAACCCTTTAATCCAATCCACCTCATCCGGGGCTGGTAAGTAGTCGATTACCGCATCCAATAGAGGTTGAACCCCTTTATTTTTGAAGGCGCTTCCGCAGAGCATTGGGACAATTTGAAGATCAATTGTCCCTTTTTTGAGGGCTTTTTTAATCTCCTCTTCAGTAATCTCCTCCCCTGCGAAGTACTTCTCCATCAATGTCTCATCAATCTCCGCAACCGCTTCAATCAATTTTTCCCGATACTCTTCTGCCAAATCCCGCAAATTCTCGGGAATCTCTTCTACTTCATATTTACTCCCAAGTGCCGCCTCATCTTCCCAAACAAGGGCTTTCATTTGGATTAAGTCCACAACCCCTTTAAAGCTCTCCTCAGCTCCAATTGGGATTTGAATTGGAACCGGGTTCGCCTTCAACCGCTCCTGAATCTGCTTCTCCACATTGAAGAAGTTAGCCCCAATCCGGTCCATTTTATTTACAAATGCAATCCGGGGAACCCGATATTTATTGGCCTGTCTCCAGACAGTTTCAGATTGGGGTTGAACCCCACCGACGGCACAAAATACTGCAATAACCCCGTCCAGAACCCGCATACTCCGTTCAACTTCAATTGTAAAATCCACGTGGCCGGGGGTGTCGATAATATTAATTTGGTGCCCTTTCCAGAAACAGGTGGTAGCCGCAGAGGTAATTGTAATCCCCCGCTCCTTCTCCTGCTCCATCCAGTCCATTGTTGCAGCACCTTCGTGGACCTCCCCAATTTTATGAGTCATCCCAGTGTAGTAGAGAATCCGCTCGGTTGTTGTAGTCTTTCCAGCATCGATATGGGCGGCAATCCCAATATTCCGCACCATATGTAATGGGGTCTTTCTCGGCATACCAATCCTTTTTTTGGATGGAATTATAAGAAAAATTTTGGAGTGAGAGAAGGGGGTTACCGATATTTCCAAATCTTTTTGTAAATTGGACCGGTTCGGGTCAATTGGGAGGAGTAGAGGTAGAGGATAAAAGGGACCCGCCACCTCAACTGGGAGAGATGGTCTAAACGGGTGTAAAGCTCCCGCCACCCTTTCACTTTTTTAATTCGGCAGAGAGTTATGTGGGGGATAAACTCCCGGCGGTCGGGCCAATTAAACCGCTCTATTAGATACCTGTTTACAGCTCCAATCTCCGGATGGTGGGCCCTAAGGTAGAGAATTCGATTATTTAAAACCCCAAACCCCTGAACCTCTATCTCCCCCACTGGGATTGGAAGGTCAATTTTCCACCGTTCTGGGAAATCCTCCCCAATGAAAAGGTGGGTTAAATGGAGATTATACCCCTCCACCCATTTCCCCTCTACCACTCCCTCCAACTCCCCCCTAATCCGGTTGTAAAAGGGAATCTCCACAGGGGTTCCAATGAAGAGTCTCAATTTGTCCTCCCCACTCTCTCTTTTTCCAACCATTTTACCCCTTCTAACACATTTTCAAATAAGAAATCGGCACATTCTTTCAACTCTTCCAAATCCCAGAATCCGGTTGTAACCCCAATTCCCCCAATTCCAGCCCGGTGACCACTCTCAATATCCAAACAGGTATCCCCAATTATAAAACTCCCCTCCTTTTGGGCTCTTAATTCCTTTAAAGCCTTTAAGACTGGCTCCGGGTCCGGTTTTAACCGTTCCACATCCTCCCGACCAATTACTACCCCGAACCGGTCCAAAAGTCCAAATTGGGCTAGTAAAAGCTTACTATATTTTGTAGTTTTTGTAGTAACTACCCCAATTGGCCCCAATTGGCTCGCCCTAATTACCGCCTCTTCGGCTCCCGGGAGAAGGGTAGTTTTTTGAAGGTGAATCTGAAGATAGTGGCTTTTATACTCCTCCACCAATCGCAAAACCACCTTTTCCTGCTGAACCCCCAACAATCTCATCATCTGGTCCAACGGATACCCAATCAGTTTAAGAACCTTTTCCGGGGAAGGGAGGGAGAGATTGAGCCGGCTAAAGGCTACTTCAAAACTCTCCAAAATTGCTGGGGTAGAGTCTATCAAAGTGCCGTCCATATCGAATAAAATTGCACCCATTTACGCCCTTTTTAGAACTGAGTTTCAGGGGGAGTATGATAGAATAGGGTTAATTTTAAGCTAAAAAGGAGTTAATGGGTGGCAATCTTCGATTTAAAAGGGTGGGAGTTTCCCCATTTTATCGGAGTTGATAAGGGAGGAAAGAGACTGGAGGAGGTGGAAAAGAGATTGGGGAAAAGGTTGGAGCCATGGGATTTTGTAATCACCTTTGACCCAATTGGGGGCCGAGAGTTGGCTTACTGCTTAAACCCATTCCGGGGGTTTGAACGGATTGATAACATTCCAGAGGTCACAAAAGTGAGACTCCGGGATGGAATTATCTTTACTCCAATAGATATCTACCAACAGATGGGGGTTTACGCATTAACTCAAGCCCCAGCCACCCTCTTAACTGGCAGTTTTGGAACTGGGAAGACCCTTTTGGCCACTGCAGTGGCATTAGCTTTAACGAAGAGAAAAATTTTTATAACCCGTCCTCCAATCGGGATTAGTAGCGATTACGACATCGGCTATCTTCCCGGAGATAAAGATGAGAAAATGCTCAACTGGGCCGGGGGTTTTTTAAGTGCCCTCAATTTCCTGTATCGGGGGGTGAGGGGACTCAACTACAACACAATTAAGAGCCAACTCTTTTTTGAAAAATTTGAAATTATTCCGTTGAATATGATTCAGGGGGTCTCAATTTTGAGCGGGGAGATTCTAATTGTGGATGAGGTCCAATTAATTACCCCAGATTATATGAGTATGATTTTAAGCCGAATGGGGGAGGGGAGTAAACTATTCCTGTTGGGGGATTTAAAGCAGACCTACTCCACCCTCTCCCAACG
>JBDONQ010000062.1:0-1834 GCA_039831255.1 Campylobacterales bacterium | reverse complement strand
CTTTTCCCGTTACTCTTTTTTTCGGGACTTTCACTAACATAGCCGAAAATCAAATAAGGGGTGGCTGTGGAAGAGAGAGTGAAAGTGCTGTTTCGGAATAGAGGTGGAGTTATTGTAGAAGTGGATAAGTTAAAACGGATTCCCCTCTTTGAAGATATTGAAGAGGGGGAATTTATAGTGGGGGATCAAACTTACCGGCTCAATTTTCGGGAAATTGCGGAAAATGAGGGGAACAAAGACTATTTTGAAAAGAGTGAAGGGTTGAGACTCTTCCAGCAGTTAATGGAAGAGGAGGATATCTCTTTTGAAGAGACTGGGAAGAATTTGGAGGAAATCCAATTTGAGTTTACCGATGTGACTGATCTCCAATTTAACCAATTCCAAGAGATTCCCCAATCGGTATTGAGTACCCAAGGGCTCTGGGTTGGAAATGGGATTAGAAAAATTAAGCTAAATTTAGAAGGGCTAGAAGGAGATATCTCATCCGCCTATTTTTACAAAATGGATAATCGGGAGATTGAGCCCCTTCCAATGGAGATAAGGGAGGAGGAGATTAACGAAGAGAAAATTAAGGTTGCAATTCTGGATACCGATAAAGTAGGGGAGATTTTGGGGGAAAATCCAACTGGAAATTTTTATGGATTTGTGGAGTTACCTAAGAAGAGGTGGAAGTTCCTGTTACCGATGGTCATTAAATTTTTAAATCCAGAGTTGGCCCCGGGGGTTTGGCAACGGAATGAGAGTGTAGCAATCGATTTTGGGACCTCTTCCACCTGTGTAGCGGTAAATCGGGGGAAGGATTTAATCCCATTTACCGACCATCCAAAAGGGGATGAGGATTACGAAAATGCAACTGCTCTAATTATCTTCAATTGGGAGGAGGTGTTTAAAAATTGGAGTGGGAAGAAGACCTCCCATTTTAACCGGAGCAGGGAAGATGTGGAAGCTAATAGTGTAGACTATCACAAATATCATTACAACTATTCCTCTTATGTAAAACGGCAACTCAAACACAACTCAGAAGCAAAAGTAATTGAAGCGATTATTACGAAGATAAAGCTACTTCCCCAACATATTGAGAACCATCCCAATGATAGACTCTCTTTTAAACCCTTTGACCCGTTCCGGAGTTTAGTTTATTTAACTGACCAAGTGGAAGAGGAGAATGATGAGACATTAAACCCAATTGCCCTTTACGGCTATTTAATTAGCCGGGCGTTGAATAAGCAGATTAACAATAAAATCTACACCCGATATGTTTTAACAATGCCGGTCAATTTTAATGAACGGCAAAAACAGAGGATTCAAGACTCTTTAGAGTATGGAATTAAAAAAGGGATTCCCCAAGTTCTCCGGGATAAAGTGGAGGTGAAATTTAAAATTGAGGAACCTGTAGCCCTCCTGGGGGCGTTAAAACGGATTGGAAAATTGAAAATTCCAAAAGGGAAAAAGGCCCTTCCATTTGCAATTTTTGACTTTGGGGGGGGAACCCTCGACTTTGCCTTTGGGATTTACCGGAAACCGGCCCGGAATAAAGAGTTGCAAGTTTTGGAGAAGGAGAATCGGTATAGTAGTATTGTGGAGATTTTTAGAACCGATGGGAAAAATATTGGGGGTGAGACATTGATAGAGGCTCTCTCCTACAAAATTTACAGAGATAACTCCCAACAGATGGCCCAGCTGAATATTCCAATTAAAGTTCCCGAAGGGGAGAGACCTATTCCCGATTTTAATCAGAGATTATTGGTAAATACCCATTTGAGCCATACCAATCTCCAAAAATTGAATGAAGCTATTAGCCGTCCCATTTTTGTGACACCCAAACCCAAAGAAA
>JBDONQ010000197.1:0-6565 GCA_039831255.1 Campylobacterales bacterium | reverse complement strand
CAGATTCTATTTCAACTCTACGAAGGGGTAACCGGGGTAGAGCCGAATCAGCGGGTTGTGGAGGGGTTGACCTATTTGGGGATTGGGTTGCTGATAGTGGTAATGGGAATTGGGGTTTACAACGATATCTCCCGTTTAATAGGAGGGTAAAATGGTTGGAGAGGGTAAATTGGATGGTAAGGAGTTACTCCGGAGCCGGTTGGAGCAGGTGTGGGAAGAGATTGAGGAGGCCCGACTTCGGAGGAGCCCCCATTTGGTGGTGGAGTTGGTGGTGGTGACCAAATATCTAGAGGGGGTTGAGCCTCTGAAATGGTTAATGGAGTTGGGACAGCGGGCTTTTGGAGAGAACCGGGTTCAGCAGTTGGAGGGGAAAATTCAGCAGTTGGAGGGGTGGCCGGTGGAGTGGCACTTTATTGGAAATCTCCAACGGAATAAAATTAATAAACTCCTCCGGTTGAACCCCTTTTTAATCCAATCGATTGGCTCATTTAAATTGGCAGAGGCCATTGATAAACGGGCCCATCGGCCGGTAGCTGGATTGTTGGAGATTAACTCCTCTGGGGAGCCAACAAAGGGGGGGTGTGCCCCAGAGGAGGCGGTGGAGCTCTATTTAAAAATCCGGGAGGAGTGTCCCAACCTCCAGTTAAAAGGGGTGATGACAATTGGAGCCCATACCGACGATGAGAAAGAGATTCGCCGGAGTTTCCAAATTACTTACAAAATTTTTGAAAAGTTGCAAAAATATGGGGCAAAAATTTGTTCAATGGGGATGAGTAACGACTTCAGATTGGCAATTGAAGAGGGGAGCAATATGGTTCGGATTGGATCCCGGCTCTTCCGGGATTTGCCCCTTTTGGGAAAGTCGAAGGGGTAGGGGGAGATGGGGAAAAATATAATTTTAACCGGATTTATGGGGGCTGGAAAGTCCACAATTGGCCGGAAATTGGCCCGGCGGATTGGTAGCTATTTTTTAGATACAGACCATTTAATTGAGGGGTTTGAGGGGAGGTCTATTCCGGAGATTTTCCGGGAGGAGGGGGAGGGGCGGTTCCGGGAATTGGAGCGGGAGTGTTTCCTCTGGTTGAGGAGGTTTGTCCAGCGGAGTGTCGTCTCAGTGGGAGGGGGTTTCCCGGTCTACATTCCGGAAATTCGGGAGGCAGGAATTGTAATCTATTTGGAGACTCCGCTGGAGGAGATTTTAACCCGACTCTCCCGGGAGGATCGGGCCCGGCGCCCCCTTTTTCAAAATTTGGACCGGGTCCAGGAGCTCTACCGGTTGCGGGAGCCTATCTATCGGCAATTGGCCCACTACCGGGTCCGGAACCGAGAGATAGAAGAAACAATTGGCCAAATCCTCCGCCTCCTCCGGAAGGAGGGAATTCTCCCAATCGATTGAGTTGGGAGAGGGGAATTGAAATACTCCCCACCCCTAAATAACACCAATCCCAACTGCTAACCCTGTTGCCAACGGATTCTGGCTTTAAAACGATGCTTGGTGATATATAGCCACTCTTACACCATCTATTCCAAAGGTTGATGTTTCAACCTTTTAATAATTAATAGATAAACTCCCTATTAAATCCATTATAGCCCTATATCCTTACGGAGAATTCCGAGAGCTTTACGGCGATTTTTAGTAAAGCTATTTTGACTCAATCCCTACTGTTAAAAATGAAGGAAGAGCTAAATTTTACTCTTCCCTCTCTCCGATTTTGCGGAAAAATTTAAAGGCCGGTTTCCGCCGACCATCGGTAGTTAAAATCCCCCAATACTTCTCAGCCTCATTGAAGTAACCGGTGTGGTTTGGATTGTCGATAAAATTCATAATATTAAATCCAATTAACCCAGCCCCCCTCTCCATTGCTGGAATTATTTGGGCAAACCGGCGGTAGACTTCAGCCTGCAACTGTTCTCCCCCTTTTCGATAAGAAGAGATTGCCAAATAGGCTAAAAAGGTCGGTTTTTGATAAGTTTCGTGGAGATAGGTGGCAAATCCCCAAGCCCGGTAAGGAGTGTCCAAAATCTCTTTTGGCCTATTCCGGGTAACTGCCCGCATCTCTTGGAACCCGATAAAGTCGGCAATTGCCCCGGAAAAGGTTAGGGAGGGGCGGAAACTCTCCCAATTAATTGGGTCCCAAATTTTGGAGTAATCCCCAAAATCTCCGGGGCAGACTCCCACTTTTAAATTGGGAACCTCGCTTTTTAGAAACATTATTGACCGGGCTTGGAGAATGTCAAACTGACGGCTCTTTTCCATTCCATTTTCATTGTATTCTGGATTTAAGATTACAAACTTCTCCCCTCTCACTTTTTTTAAATAGTTGGCAAATCGGCGAAGGGTTTTAAAATAGTTCCGTTGATGTTTTGCGACAAATTTTGGAGAGATATCATCCCCAAAGTAGTAGAAGATATAGATTGGGGTGTACCCCTCCTTTACGAACCGATTTACCTCCTTTGCCGGGTACCAATTCTCCTTCCAATCCCGGGTAATCCATACTGAAATTCCATTTACATTGGGGAGATTTTTCTTTAAAAATTGGATTGGTAAAATCCTTTTTTGATAGGAACAGTTGGTCTGGTAGGAGATTTTTCCCCCTTTTTTAGGGCAGACCAGAAATGTCCCAACTCCAACAATCAACTTTCCGAATAAGAATTGGGATAGGAGTCCCACTGTCACCAATTTTTTGAGCACCATTTAACCCTCCTTTTTCCCGAAACTATACCGGAGGAGGGTTTTGGGAAGGTTAACTAAAAAGATTTACCGTTCAATTGAGAGGATAATATTGTATTTGTAATCGGCTGGAATCTCCCGAATCTGAATATCGATGTAATGGTGATTGTTATCCCGTTTTACAATTTTCACTGGATTGGATGAGGTGAAACTAATCATCGCCGGCATTACCCCGGTTATATCCTTTAAGTTGTTCCAGTAGACCCTGAAAGTTAAATTTTTAAGAGGAACTTTATTTTCATTAATAATTGAGACCTCCACTTGCCCTTTCATACCATTTATTTCGTAATGGATATTTTGGAGGAGTTGGGCCCGGTAGGCGATATCCTTCCCTTTTAAAACAGGGATGTTGTGGGTTTTTGCATATTTGAAAAACTCTTCAATTATCGAAATATTGGTCCCGTAAGAGAGAAGGTGGGTATGGACACTTAAAGTGTAGAGGGCATCTAATTTGTGGAGAAATTGGGTCTCCCGGACGATTTGGGCTAAGATATCCTCTTTATGCCAGTTCAACTCAATTAAGTAGATGTAGTCATCGGTTCCGTGGCGGGGGAGGGTCCAAATCAATTTATTCTCAATCTTGTTGGGGAATGGGAAGAGTTCCGGTTTCGTTTTTTCCATTACATACTGGTACCCCCCTTTTATCAACTCTTTGCACATAATTTTATCCACCTCCTCCCGGGGGGGGCGGAATCCAACTACCACTTTTTTCCCTACTATTTTGTCCAGAATCTGTTTTGAGCCGATAACCTCCTTCTCCACCTTTTGGAGGGACTCCCCAGCAATTTTAGTGTGGCTATAGCTATGGCTTCCAATCTCCACTTCCGGCAGTTGGGCCGCCTCTTTTGTCAAATTGGGATACTTTTCAGCCAGTTTCGCAACACAGAAAGCGGTTACATTCATCTCATATTTGTGGGCCAACCGGACAAAGTGGGCCAAATTTGGGTATTTATACTCGGTATCTTCTGAGACGAAGACCATATAGGGGTGGTCCAAAAAGGGGTAAGGAGAGATTGTAATCACATTTTTAAAGTAGGTAATCATATTATCGATAAAGAGGGTAAAGTAATCCTTTGGCAACTCCAATAGGGTGTAGGAAGGGAAATTGAAGTAGAACCAGTTTCCTTTTCCATATTTCCCGTGCCAAATTACCCCTGCTTCATTGAAATTGAGTTGACGCCCCTCCTGTTTTAAGTAAGGGGTTCCAGTTAATTGCCAATTGGTTAAAACTCCGTCGGGGTGTAGGGTTTTGGAGGAGAAGAGGGGGAGGGGGTCATAGAGGGCAAAATCGAGCCGTTTCGCCTTTTCAAATTGGGTCTGAAGAAGGGGGCTAATCCCCCGGAGGGCTAAAAAGAAATAGTTGTTCTTTTTTCGTTTAATTGCTGGGGCATCTTTCACCGGTTCCAACCCGGTAATTTCAGTAATAACCTTTGGTCCCCGCCAAGTTTTTCCATTCTGATACGCAAAAGTGAAGTTGAAAAAGAGATTTCCCCCATTGTAGAGGAAATCCAACAATTTTTTTAAATGGGCAGAGGAGAGGTAAGTGACATCCATTGCAAAAACAACCCCGTTTTCTGGAACATCCCCCAGCTGGTCCTCATTTATCACTCGGACATTATACCCCTGTTTTAGTAACCTATCCCTAAATTTTGCAATATTTTGGTCATAATATTTCGAGTTTGGGAGAAAACCCTTCGTATCTTCTGAGGAGAGAAGGTAAATTGTGACTTTTTTCGGCATAATTACCCCGATTGAGGGAAGGAGTTGATAGAAAACTACCCCAAATAGGGAGACCATTGAGAGGACAATAAAGAGCATTTTCCAGAAGTAGGGGTCTGTTAACATTTCCCAAATTTTAAACTCAAAAAATTTACTCTTTTGCTTTGTAGATGAAGAGATACTCATCGCCACTCTCCTTCAATGCATCTTCATAGGTTAACTCTACCATTTGTTTCCGTTTCCGTTCCCGCATTTTGAACAAAATATAACTGACAAACCCAAATCCGATTGTTACAATTAGCAGAATAATAATTAATCCAGCAATCACCTGAACTGGGCTCATTCAGTAACCTTTTTTTTAATAATTTTAAACCCTCTCTCCCCCCGATAGAGATTTTTTCGATTAGATTCGCCCCTTCCGTTCCAATTTTCCCCATCCCATCTCCACTCCCATAAACTCTTCGATTGTAGCCAAAATTTTAAAAATATTGGTCATTGTAATAAACCCCAATTTGTAGAAAATTGCCCCGGTAATTAGGCTCAACTTCTCTCCGGTAATTAGGACACAGTAGAGGGCCGCCAACATATCCATCATCCCAAAAATTAGGAACCAGTAGACCAACGTAATAGAGACCCCCTTCGCCGACTGGTAGATAATAAATAGGTTTGTCATTAAGTCGGCAATTGGCCACAAAATTCCTTCAAAAAACATATACCAGATAATTATCGCCAATCCCGGCTGTTTAAAGTTTAACATCTGCTTCAAGTGTTTCATTAACGCCTGTAAAATTCCCCGGGTCCAGCGATACCGCTGTTTAATAAAACTCATTAAATCCTCTGGGGCTTCCGTATAGGCAATTGCATCAAATTCGTAATCGACTTTGTATCCCTTCATTAGAAGTCGGAGGGTTAAGTCACAATCTTCAGCAAAAGTGTCGTCGGTGTAGAGCCCCACATCGTAGAGAGCCGATTTCCGGAACATCCCTAAAGGCCCCGGCACAATATTTACCGCTTTAAAAAAAGATTGGCCGGCCCGGACCATATTGAGCCCCTCAATATACTCCAGCGCTTGGAGTTTTGTCAACAGATTTACTTGGTTTACGACATAAACCGACCCGGCCACAGCGGCAATCTCCGGGTTATCAAAGTAGGGGACCATCAACTCTATCGCTTCTTTATTCAATTTTGAATCGGCATCCACTACAACTATCAACTCCCCGGTGGCCCGCTCTACCCCGTAATTAATCGCTTTTGCTTTCCCTCCATTCTTTTTCCGGTAAACTACCAACCGTCGTTGCCCTTTTTCAAACTCCAGCTGTTTTGCCTTTAAATAGGTCCGATCTTTTGAGCCGTCGTCCACAACCAAAATCTCCAAATTGGGGTAGGTCTGCTCTTTTAACGATAAGAGGGAGTTTACAATTACAACCTCCTCATTGTAGGCTGGGACAATAATTGTCACCCGCCTCTTTGTGTATCGGACCTGATTCACTTTATTGGCACTCTTCTCCAAAACTGCCATCATCGACAAAAAGAGCAAAATTGCGTATCGGGCAAAGATAATTGCGGTAAAGAAGAGAATTATAAGATAGACGGTCCGTTCAAAAGCGTTTTGAATATTGTAGTAACGGCCGAGATAGAGATTGAAGAGAACCATCATCCCGACCATTAAAAGGGTAATTGCAACTGAGATAATTACCAGTCGGAATTCGCTATAGATTCTCCTCAACCTTTCCATTTTCTACCACCTTTTCTCTATCTCAAATTTACACTCTCTACTCTGATACGGTTTCCCCCCCCGGCTGGTGCTCCGGCTAAAATTGCACCCAATTTTCCAAAAATTATCCCGTTTTAGCCAAAGGTCCAGTTCCATCGGGATAATTTTGTCAAAAAAGCTGTATCCAACCCCCCCTTTTAAGTAAAAGTAACTCCCCTCCCACGCCGGATGGTAAAACTTTAAATTGAATAGGGTTGAATCGGCCCGGGCTGGAGAGTAGTAACAGTCGGTCTGGAGGGAGTTAAAATTGTACCACCCAGACAGATTTGGAACAATTTCCCAATTTCCATTTTTTAATTTTGCCAAATCCCAATCAAATTGGGGGGTAATAACCCGATTCC
>JBDONQ010000038.1:0-6569 GCA_039831255.1 Campylobacterales bacterium | reverse complement strand
AACCAAGGGACCGGAATTGGGCTCTATATGAGTAAAGTTATAATCCATCAGCGGTTCCGGGGAAGACTTAGCTACTACAATTCTGAAAAAGGGGCGGTTTTTGTGATTGAAGTGGGAGAGGGGGAGAATCCTGAAGAAGGAGTCTCCAATGGGGCAAAATTTGAAGCTCGAAAGTAGTCAATTTCCAGTGGAAGAGGAGGAGAGACTCATCTCCCAGCTGGAGGGGCAACGGCTCTTCCCCCCCAATACAAAAGTTGGATGGTTTATCAGTATTGTCGCATTCTGCTGGTCCCTTTTCCAGCTCTACGTCAGCTACTTCCCAGTAAACTCCACAATTGTGAGGAGTATCCATCTCTCCTTCGGGGTCTTTTTAGCTTTTTTAATCTACCCAATCTTAAAAAAAACCCAATTTCTGCAGAAGATTAACTGGTGGGATTGGGGACTGGCAATAGTTGGGGGGTTTGGGGCCCTCTACATTGCTCTAGACTACACCGGCCTCTCCAATCGGCCGGGGGCCTATTTCCTCCGGGACTATTTAATTGGAGGCCTTTTTATTCTAATTTTATTAGAAGCGGGCCGGCGGGTAATAGGGTTTGCCCTCAGTTTAGTGGCAATTATCTTTATCCTCTACGACCGATTTGGCCAATACCTCCCAGACCTTATCTCCCACAAAGGGGCCAATTGGGAGAAGTTGATAACCCACCTTTACTTGACCACCGAGGGGATTTTTGGGGTGCCGTTGGGGGTCTCAGCTGGGTTTGTATTTCTTTTTGTCCTCTTTGGGTCGTTACTGGAGAGGGCAGGGGCGGGGGAATACTTTATAAAACTGGCCTACGCTTTTTTGGGAAAATATAGCGGGGGGCCAGCAAAAGCCTCAGTTGTCGCTAGTGGATTGACCGGGATTATTAGCGGTAGTTCCACTGCCAATGTGGTCACAACAGGGGTTTTTACAATCCCATTGATGAAAAAAGCTGGCTTTCCCGCTGAAAAAGCAGCTGCAGTGGAAGTAGCCGCCTCCACAAATGGACAGTTAATGCCCCCGGTAATGGGAGCTGCCGCTTTTATTATCGCCGAATTTTTGGGGCTCAGCTACACCGATGTGGTAATCTCCGCCGCAATTCCAGCGGTGGTTAGCTATCTGGGGCTTCTCTACATTGTCCATTTGGAGAGTAAAAAGTTGGGATTAAAAGGGGAGGACCCGGCTAATCTTCCCCCAAAACTCCAAACTTTCCTCTCCGGCCTCCACTACCTAATTCCGGTTATCTATTTGATGTATGTCTTAATCGTCCTCCGGCAATCTGCCCAAATGGCCGCCTTTAGTGCAATTTGGCTATTAATGGTGATAATGATTCTCCAGCACCCTTTTAAAAAGTGGGTAATTGACCGGCAAAAACCTACCTTTTCCGACTGGTCAAAGGGGTTCAAGGATATCTACTGGGGAATGGTAAACGGGGCTAAAAATATGGTCCCAATTGCACTGGCCACTGCAATTGCCGGAATTGTGGTTGGGAGTATCACATTAACTGGAATTGGGCAAGTGTTACTGGAGATTATCGATACCCTTTCCCAAGGGAATATCCTAATCGTTCTCCTGCTAACAGCCTTTATTTCGCTAATTTTGGGGATGGGATTACCAACCACCGCCAACTACATTGTAGTCGCTTCTTTAACCGCCCCAGTAATGCTCCAATTGGCCCAAGATAACGGCTTTTTAATCCCAGCTTTGGCAGCCCACCTTTTTGTCTTCTATTTCGGAATTTTGGCCGATGATACCCCCCCAGTTGGAATCGCCGCCTACGCCGCCGCCGGAATTGCAAAAGCGGACCCAATTAAAACAGGGCTTCAAGGGTTCGCCTACGATATCCGAACTGCAATTCTTCCCTTTATGTTCTTTTTTAATATCTCCCTCCTATTGATTGGGGAAGTGGACCAGTATGATTCCTCCTCCTTTAAATTTATCTCAAACCCAATTGAAATTGGAGTAATCTTTTTAACAGCAATGTTGGGGATGTTTAGCTTCTCCAGTGCTACCCAAGGGTACTTTTTAACATTTTGCCTCTGGTGGGAGAGACTCCTCTTTTTAATCGCTGTCCCCCTCTTTTTCCTCCCAAACTTGATCGCAGAGCATCTCCATCTTCCCTCCCACTACTTGTCATACCTGTTGGGAGTGGGAATCTGGGTTCTCCTCTACCTTTCCCAACGGGCTCGGCTCTCCTACCGGGAAGAGGGGTAGTGGGATGAGGTCCCCTTTTGGGGGGCCTTTTCACTCAACTCCAAAAACTTGGAAAGGGGAAGTTTCCGGCCAAAGTTGTCAACCCAAATCTGATTTCGGCCATTCTGTTTCGCTTGGTAAAGGGCGTCGTCAGCTCGTTTAAAGACCCGTTCAAAGTCGTCATTGGTAAACTGAGTAGAAGCAACCCCTCCGGAGATTGTCATCTTTTTAAAGATTGGAAACTGATGTTTCTCCACTTTTTTCCGAAGTTTCTCTAAAAAAAGAGCCCCCTCTTTTAAACTCCGTTCCGGCATAAAAATTATAAACTCCTCTCCCCCCCACCGGACTAAAGCGTCATTTCCTCTCAACTCCTCCTGAACCAGTCGGGCCAACTCCTTCAACGCCTCATCCCCGACCGGGTGTCCATAGGTATCGTTAATTAATTTAAATTTATCGATATCGATTACCCCTACTGTATACTTTTGTCGGGAGAGGGTAGAGGTCTCCAAAATCTTTTCAAAGGCCAGCCGGTTGAAAGCCTTTGTCAACTGGTCTGTAGTCGCCAGTCGCTCCAAAACCTCCTCCCGTTGTTCCAACTCTACCAATAGATTATTAATAAAGTTTGCCACCACCCCGGCTTCGCTCCCGTGTTCCGTTGGAATCCGGAGTTTTAAATTCCCGGTCTGTTGGATTTTTATAATTGTCTCAATTATGTCAATCCACGGTAGTTTTGCATTATGCTCTGTAATATTTAGCCCCAATACTTCGTGTTTTTTAGAAACCCGAAGCCATCCCAATTTCTTTAAAATTGTGAACACCAGCAACCCAACTAAAATGGAGTAGATAAAAACTACTACCCCTCCAAACAGCTGAATTTTTATAAAACTCCACCGGTCCAACTCCAACCATCTAAGGCCCAAATCTGGGATATGCCCTAAAATGCCCGTCATTAAGGTCCCAAAAAACCCGACAATCCCGTGGGTAGCAATTACATTTACCGGGTCGTCCACCTTTAATCGCTCTAGGAGCTTCATCCCAAAGTAGAGGACCATCCCAGAGCCGAGTCCAACAAAGAAGGCCTCCCCCGGGGAGAAGATATCGGCCCCCCCGCTAATTGAAACCAATCCCCCAATAATCCCAAAGGAGACTAAGATAATGTCCATATTCTTTTTAATCAACAAATTTATAAAAACCGCCGCAGCCCCTCCCCCAATTGCCCCCAAAATTGTGTTTAAAAAAATTAAAGGAATATTCTCCTGCCACATCAATGCAGAGCCCCCGGTGTATCCAAACCACCCCAATAGAAGAAAAAAGGTCCCAAATACGATGAAATTGTAATTACTGGGGGTAAAGAGATGTTTTTTATTGCTAAACCGCCCCAGCCGGGGGCCTAAAATGCAGGTCCCAGCCAATCCAACCCACGCCCCCACAGAGTGGACCACAGTTGCCCCGGCAAAGTCGTGGAACCCCAAATTGTGAAGCCACCCAACCCAAACCCAGTGGCCAATAACTGGAAAGATAAAAACTGCCAATACCATTGAGATAATTGAGTAGGCTTTAAACTGAATCCTCTCCGCCAATGCCCCGGAGATAATAGTTGTAGCAGTGGCCGCAAACATCGCTTGGAAAAAAAAACGGGACATTTCAATGTAGTTCTGATCTTTAAAGAGCTCAAAATGGGGTTCCCCAATTAAGCCGTAGTAATCCTTCCCAAACATCAGGGAGTATCCAACCAACCAAAAGGCCAAAATCCCGCTTAAAATGTCTATTAAATTTTTGACCCCAACATTAATTGTATTTTTATACCGAACCATTCCGGTTTCTAAAAAGGCAAAACCTATTTGCATAATAAAGACGATAATGCCAGCAATTAGGGTCCACATAATGTTCAACTGCTGTGCTAACTGCTGGAAAGTTACCATCTGGAACCTTTTTTTAAAAATTTTAACAACTTCCATTCTACTTTATCCCGGTTAACAACAGATGAAAACCCTTAAAAAAATCCCGATAATTCGGAGCTTTTATAAAAAAATGAACCTAAAAATAAGAATTTTACCCTCTTTTGAAAAGTTTGGAAAAGAGTAGTTAAAATTCCCGTAAAATTTCTAAAAAGGAAAAGAAAATGGAAATTCTAACCCAACTAAAAAAAGAGATGATTAAAGCGAAACGGACCGATAAAGCCCGAGCCAACGCCCTAATGATGTTAATTGATACCGCCCAAAAATTGGCAAAAGAGCAGGGGGTAGAGCCAGGGGAAAAGGAGATTCAAGAGGCGGCTAAAAAGTTGGTCAAAATTGCCAAAGAGAGTTTGGAGGCAGGGGTTCCCGGGGCCGACCGGGAGCTGGAAATTTACAAATCTTTTCTCCCAAAAATGTTGGGGGAACAGGAGACTCTAGAATTGTTAGAAAAATTGATAAAAGAGGTAGGGGGTAAAAAGATTGGGGAAATTATGAAGCGACTAAAAGAGAGGGGGGATGTGGATTTGGGGTTGGCTAATCGACTCCTCCGGGAACTGTGAGGGAAGAAATTTTTTTGGATAAGGGATTCAAGGGAATTTAGAAAGGAGGATGAGGTAAATTTTTTTAGGTGGGGGGAACTACTGGAGAGTGGTAATTGGAATTTGAGTGGGAAAGAGTAATTAGAATCTAAAGTTGGAAGGAGAGAGATGGAGTCGGCGATTGGAAAATCTACTGAAGAAGGACCGTTGGTTGTAGCAGAAGAGTTGGAACACCAGTTTGACTACCCCCTTTTTGAAGGGCTCAATTTTAAACTGGAACCCGGGGAACAAGTTGCAATTGTAGGGACCAGTGGAAGTGGAAAATCGACCCTTCTCCACATCCTCTCCTCCTTTTTAAAACCAAACCGGGGCCGGGTGGAATTACTGGGCCGGGACCCCTACTCAATCCCCGGTCGGGAGTTAATCCAACTTCGCCGGAAAGAGATTGGGATAATTTTCCAATTCCACTACCTTTTTACAACTTTTACCGGGTGGGAAAATTTGGAGGTAGCCTCCCTTCTGAGTGGCCATCCAATTGATCAGCAGTTAATCGACAGGTTAGGGATTGGGGGGGTTCTCCACCAAAATATCCAAACCCTCAGCGGGGGGCAACAACAACGGGTTAGTATCGCCCGGGTTCTGGTAAAACGACCCCGAGTTATTTTCGCCGACGAACCCACTGGAAATTTGGATCGGGCCAATGGGGAGGAGGTGATAGAGATTTTGAAAGAGTACACGTTGGCCCGGAATGGGGGGTTAATTGTTGTAACCCATGACCTCTGGATTGCCAATAAAATAGGAAAAATCTACCAGCTAAAGAATCGCAAACTCGCTAGAATTAAATAGAGAGGAAGGGCAATAGTTAAAAAGGGGAATCCAACGGGAAAAAAGGAAAAAACTGGAGCTAAATGGGATATCTAAAAGGGTAAGAAGAAATTGAAAAAGGGAACAATACAGCTTTATTCCCTATTTCCTTTTTTTACCTTTCTTCTATTTCCCCCCTTTTCCTTTTTTCTCTTCTTTCCCTCTTTGTCCTCCTTTTAGATTCATTTCTCCCCAAAACTATTCTAATGCTTTGGATTTACTATGAATCTCCAAATTTCCTCGTAATCTCCAAATTTCCTCTGAATCTGAATCCCCAATAAGTTTCCAAATTTTCTTAGAATCTTCAAATTTATTTCAATCTTTAGATTTGCTCCAATTCTTTCGAGTCGGGTCATTAATGCAACTTTCCTATGGGAGCGAAAGTGTCGCTCTCAGTGTGGTCGCAATCCCCTCGAATCGGGTCATTAATGCAACAAATCATCTATTATTTATACAGATGATAAAGAATTAATGTCGCAATCCCCTCGAATCGGGTCATTAATGCAACTGAAATTGAGAAAATTGAAGGAGGAAAAAAGCGACGTGTCGCAATCCCCTCGAATCGGGTCATTAATGCAACAAAATAATAAAAAAACATAAATTAGACAGAGTTAAAATTAAATATGGTCGCAATCCCCTCGAATCGGGTCATTAATGCAACCGGTAGCATATCCCCTAGACGCAAATAAATTAAAGTCGCAATCCCCTCGAATCGGGTCATTAATGCAACTTATTATTATTAGCTGAAGAGCTGGAGGCCTACTAGGTCGCAATCCCCTCGAGTCGGGTCATTAATGCAACTAAAGAGGTGGTTGGAGGAGTATTGGGATATAAAGAGGGGTCGCAATCCCCTCGAATCGGGTCATTAATGCAACTAAAAAATATAAAAAAGAATTAGAATTTATGTTAGATAGTCGCAATCCCCTCGAATCGGGTCATTAATGCAACTAAAAAATATAAAAAAGAATTAGAATTTATGTTAGATAGTCGCAATCC
>JBDONQ010000164.1:0-1851 GCA_039831255.1 Campylobacterales bacterium | reverse complement strand
AACTTGGTTATCGCTATTAAAATAAAATTTATAAAAAAATTCAAACGGAAATTAAATTTCCGAGAATTTTTTTATCCGCCTTTCATCACCGCCTTAAAAGGCGATGGTCTCGGCGGGATTTGCTAAATTATCCAATTTTAATAGAGGTCACTCCATTTTATAATTCTAATCCAGAAGAAGAAAAAGAAAATTTACGATTTATTAACCATTCTGTCGGTCAGGGAAGTTTTTTCCCTTTTCTATTTCCCCTATTTCCTCCCCAGACTTTCCGTTCAATTTCCCCCCTTCAACTCTCCCCTTTTTCTATTCCAATACCCCCTTCTCTCCGTTTTCAAATTTTCCCCCTCTCTTCCCCCTCTCCCCAACCCTTTTAAAGGGGGGTGTCCCGCTAAAAATTCCCAAGAATTCGGAAGGAGAATCGGTTAAATAACCTTGATTATTCCCATCAAAATGGCTAAAATTTGTCCCAAAAAAGGAGTCGCCAGATGAAAAAGTCGGAATTGATTAAAGATGTTGCCCGGAAAACTGGATGGAACCAGAAAGATGTAAAAGTGTTGATAGATACTCTCTGCGACACAGTAAAAGAGGAGTTGAAGAAGGGGAATAAAGTTAACTTTATCGGATTTGGGGTCTTTGAACCGGTTGAGAGAAAAGGACGGGAGACAAAACTTCCAAAAACCAATAAAGTGATAAAAATCCCTTCCTCCAAATCTGTAAAATTCCGGCTCTCTAAAAGATTTAAAGCCTACTTAAACGAAACTGAAAAGAGTCAAAAAGGGAAAGAATAGGGTTGCATTCCAATTCTATTTTTGCTATACTTCCACCACCTTTCGGGTGGTGATTTTACGAACCCTGAAAGGGTGTGAGACAGGTGCCGGAAAATGGGACGCCGAGGTGGCGGAACTGGTAGACGCAGTGGACTCAAAATCCACCGGGAGCAATCCCGTGAGGGTTCGAATCCCTCCCTCGGCACCAAAGGGGTAGGAAGAGTGGCCCAAGGATTTTAAAAATTGGGGAAGCCGGATAGTGGGCCTTGGGTAATAGGCCGGAAATCGGTAAAAATGGACTGGTTTGAGTAGGTTAATTTTAGCCGAGAAAAAGGCTTAGGTCGGTTTTAAAAAAAGTGGGCTAATTTTAGAAATGGATAGCTCCCAAAAAATGGAACCGACCTTAAAAAAGCAGTTTGATTGGGGAGCCCCCCGAAGAGTTGGGATGAACCTTAAATCTCCGGAAAAAGTGGACTGGAGGAGTGAAAGGGAAGGGTTAGAAATTAGGGTTTATAATTGAGGTTGGACCCATTATCTCCATTTTGGAGGGTAAGTTTAAACAGTGGGCTCTCAAAGGGAGAGGTTTTAAAAGATAGGCCCTAAATGGGGTCAAACGGAAGAAAAAAGGTTGGAGTTGTTTGGAAAAATTGGGTAACTAAACCAAGAGAGTGGGAAGTTTAAACCCCGAAAAATTAAAATAGATGGCCCCGTAGCTCAGTTGGATAGAGCGCCAGCCTCCGGAGCTGGAGGTCGTAGGTTCGAATCCTGCCGGGGTCACCACTTTTCAAATATTTATAAACTCACTTCCGCTTTTTCTATCAATCTTCTTAATTTTACGAAAAACCGCTGTAAAGCTTTCGGATTTATCGGGAGGGATAGAAGGGGATAACGGATTTGAGAGGGAGTTTATCTCCGTCGAGAATCTTTTGGGATATCTGGTGTAAAAATGGCTATTTATCAGCAATTATCGTTTTAAAGCCAGAATCTATTGGAAACTAGGTTAGCAGTTAGGATTGGTGTAATTTATGGGTATGGAGTATCTCAATATTGTATCTCTATTATACCTTTTTCTTACATCTCTATT
>JBDONQ010000228.1:0-1859 GCA_039831255.1 Campylobacterales bacterium | reverse complement strand
GGGGTTGAAGCTGGGGTTCTCTTCCAGTTAAGTCGGCGGGTCGACCTGTTTGGAGGGGTAAAAATTACAAATGGAGAGGACTCTTTCAACTTCTCCCACCCCCTTTACCGATACTCAATTGGGATTGATTTAATTCTTTAACAATTCTCTAATCCCTGGGCTTAATCCCGGGGCCTGGGAGGTCAATTTTTGAGAGGAGGTGAAAGTGGGAAAGAGGTCTGAAAAACTCCTCTCCCAATTTTTGGAGAGGATTGGGAAGATAAACCCAGCAATTTTGAAAGGGTTAAAAGGGAAAGGGGAGTTCAGTTTCCGGATTAACCGGCATATTGGGGATTTGGATGTGGTAGAGGAGTTAAAAAGGGAGGGGTTTAACCCGACGCCAGTGGAGTGGTACCGGTACGCTTTCACCCTCCCAATTGGGGACCGGAAAAGGTTAATCAACTCCCCGGTCTACACCTCCCACAAAATTTATATCCAAAACCTCTCCTCAATTTTGGCGGCCCTCTCATTGGAGGTGGGCCCTGAGGATTGGGTTTTGGATTTGGCAGCGGCCCCCGGGGGGAAGAGTTTAATCTTCAGCGAAACCGCGAAAAAGGTTTCAGCAGTGGAACCGGTCCGGGGGCGGTTTTTCCGAATGAAACGAAATTTTAAAGAGCAGAAAGCGAAAAATATTCAGACCTACAATAAAGATGGCCGATTTATCTACAAAAGTTGCCCGGGCTGGTTTGATAAAGTCTTTTTGGACGCCCCCTGCAGTAGTGAAGCCCATATCGATTTAAATGAGGGGATTACCTGGTGGAGCCCCCGACGAATCCAGCGGTTTTCCCAACTGCAGAAAGAGTTAATCCTCTCCGCCTTTGGGTCGTTAAAACCGGGGGGGCAGATGATTTACGCCACCTGCACCTTTGCTCCGGAGGAGAATGAGGGGATACTCGACTTTTTAGTGAAAAAGTTTCCAAATGCCCGGATTTTGCCGGTGACCCCTCCAATCCCCAACTGGCAACCGGGGTTGGAGAGGTGGGAGGGGGTGGAGTTTGACCCCCAAGTCCGGCACGGGGTCCGGATTTTGCCAAAAGGGGCCTACTCCGGCTTCTTCTTTGCAAAAATTGAAAAGTTGGGGTAATTCCTTACTTTAAAATTTGGGAGAGGGGTTGGAGTGTTCTCTCCCATAGGAACTGGGGGTTAAACTGGAGATTCCCCGGAGTTGGGACAGGAGGGGGGGCCTCCAATAACTGGCGGATTTTCCATTGGAACTGTTCCGGGGTCTCGGTCACCTCCACAGGGATTCCCGCCAACTCCTCCCCCGAAACCCCCCGGAGTCCAAATTTTGTCGAAATTATCGGCCGGTTAAAGTAGAGGGCTTCAGCTGTTTTTAAATTGGAGCCCCCCCCGTGGAGAATTGGGATTAAAACCCCGTTGGAGAGAAGGTAGAGGGCGGTCAACTCCTCTTCCGAGATAAAACCGGGGGTAATTAATCTCCCCTCCAAGTACCGCTTCCACAACTCCAACTCTGGAGGGAGAGACTCTATTAAAATCTCCCCAATCCGACCTGCGGCTACAATTCCCTCAGCTGGGGAGAGGTAGGAGAGGTTTCCAACCATTTTCCAAAAACCCCGGACATTGGGGGGGTAGTTACTTCCAACGAAAAGCAGAAATTTAAGCCCCTCCAACTTCCGGCGGGTCTCCTCCAAAACCCCCCAATCCACCTTCCGGGGGGAGGTTCCGTTGGGAGCTAAAATTCCCCTTTTTATCCCCCACCGCTGGAATTGGGAGAGGTCTTGGGGGGTTACTGCAACTGTCCAGTCGGCCCGCTGGACCAGATTGGACTCCAACTCCAAAATCTGTTGAAGGGTTGCCCG
>JBDONQ010000262.1:0-6640 GCA_039831255.1 Campylobacterales bacterium | reverse complement strand
GGGGAGGCCCAGAGCTCCGGGAAAGAGGGGGTCGGGGAGCAACAGCGGGAAGGGAGTCGGGAGGAGGAGAAGGGGTTACCCCCAGTTGGAGAGGGGTTGGGGTCCGAAAGTGAGGAGAGAGAGGTGAAAGGGGAGAGGGAACCCCGGGAGCTCCTCCGACGGAGTCGCCGGGGAAGGGGGGCCCTTTCCCCGAAGCCCCCCCTTTCAAAAGAGCAAAAAGGGCGGGAAAAAGGGTTTGTCTGGTTTAAAGATTTAAATCGGGCATTCCAAGAGAATGAGAAAATTCATCAACAACGGCTCACCTCTTTCAATAAAAATAGGTCAAAAGGGTGGGTTAAATTTACCCCACTGGGGGGATTGGATGAGATTGGGGGAAACTGTGCAGTTTTGGAGACTGAAAATAGTGCAATTATTATCGATTGTGGAATGAGTTTCCCAAAAGAGGATTTACACGGGGTCGATATCTTAATCCCCGATTTTAGTTACCTTCGGGAGATTCGCCCCAAGATAAAAGGGCTGGTAATTACCCACGGCCACGAAGACCATATCGGGGCGGTCCCCTATCTGTTTAAAGAGATGCAAGTTCCGATTTACGGGACCAGTCTCCCATTGGGGATGATTCGCCACAAATTCCGGGAACAGCGGATGAGTCAATACGAGAAATATTTCCGGTCTGTGAAGAAAAGGCACCCCATCCAAATTGGGGATTTTAAAGTGGAGTGGATACATATGACCCACTCAATTGTCGATAGCTCTTCATTGGCAATCCAAACCCCGGCGGGCACAATTATCCATACGGGGGATTTTAAAATTGACCATACCCCAATCGACGGGTATCCCCCAGACCTCCACCGGCTTGCCTATTACGGGGAGCAAGGGGTTTTGGCCCTCTTCAGCGACTCCACCAACTCTTACAAACCGGGGGTTACCCCTTCCGAGCGGGTGGTTGGGAAGACTTTTGAAAATATCTTTCTACAGGCGAACGGGCGGATTATTATGTCCACATTCTCCTCCAATATCCACCGGGTCTATCAAGCGATTCAAGCGGCCCAAAAATTTAACCGGAAAGTGGCAATTATTGGCCGGAGTATGGAACAGAATCTCAATTTGGCAATGGAGTTGGGGTATATTAAATTTGACCCTTCAATCTTTATTGAACCTTGGGAGATTTCCAAATACCCCGACAATGAGGTTTTAATTGTTACAACCGGGAGCCAAGGGGAGAGTATGAGTGCCCTCTACCGGATGGCAGTTGGGGAACACCGGCAGGTGAGATTGAAAGAGGGGGACCAGATTATAATCTCCGCAAAGGCAATTCCCGGGAATGAGCCAGCGGTTTCAGAGTTGATTAACTATCTCCTAAAGCAGGGGGCAAAGGTGGCTTACCAAGAGTTTAGTGAAATCCATGTCTCCGGCCACGCCTCCCAAGAGGAGCAGAAGTTGATGCTCCGGTTAGTGAAGCCGAAATACTTTTTCCCAGTCCATGGAGAGTTTAATCATCTAGTCCGACATAAAGAGACTGCCTTGGAGACCGGAATCCCCGAAGAGAATATCTTCATTATGGAAGATGGGGAGCAGTGGGAGATTACCCCAAAACGGGTCCGGAAAGTGGGAAAAGTAAAAGTTGGAAAAATCTTTATCGATAATCAATTAAATGAGGAGATTGAGAGCGATATTGTTGCAGACCGTCAGAAGTTGGCAGAGGAGGGGATTGTAATTATTGTTGCCCAAGTGGACAAAAAAAGCCGGAAATTGATGAGCCGACCCCGGGTGGTCACCTACGGAATTATCCCGGACCGGGAGGATGTCTCCTTTAGTAAAGAGATGGAGGAGATGTTAATCAACTATTTGGAACACGCGAAAGAGCAAATTTTTAGTCGCCCCCGGAATATGGAGGATGAGATTAAAAAAATTGTCAAAAAACATATGTACCGGAGAACTAAAAAATACCCGACAATTGTCCCAATGATTACCCTCCGGTAACTATTGGGAATTTCCCGTAGACCCCGTTGAGGGGTCGATTAATTGGAACAATAAAATAGAGCTAGACTTTAATTGGGTAAAAAAGGATATTTTTATTAAAATTGTTTTCAAAATTTCTGTTGAAGCTCTGTTCAAAAGTTTTTCAAAGTCTCCATTGAAATCCCTTTTAAAATTTTACTTTAAATCGCCCTGAAGATTCCTTTAAAACCTTAAAACCTCCCTTGAGACCAGACTCCCTCTTCGGGACCCTCCTAAATCCAGTGCTTGGTCTCCCCTTAAACCCCTTCCCAAAACTTCTACTAAAATTTAACCCCCCTTCCCAATCTGTTGGGAGTGGGGTGGGGATAGGGCCGTTGAAATCAGATTTACTTTTTTTGGAATCGATTTGAAAGAGTTGGGATAGCTCCTCTGTTCCAAAATTCCACTACAAAAATATAAAACTTTAAAGAGTTGAAAATTTTGACTGGGGGAAAGGAAAAAAGGATTTACTTACTAAGCAATTAAGAGTTTCCCTTTGGAATCTCCTTTACCTCCCTTCTTCAACCCTGTTTAACCCACCCAAAGGGAGAGGAACCCCTCTCAATTTTTGAGAAGGATAGATGTAAAACATAATTATACAATTTAATTGGGCATTTCGATTGGAGTAAAGGAAAGGAGAGTGGGGTGGTCTCTATTATAGATTTGAGAAATCGGGGGGTAAAGGCGATTGAAAAGGAGATAGAGGAGAATGGAATTGCAACCCTTAGCTACCGGGGAGAACCCAAATATGTGGTGTTGGAGATTGGAGAGTACGAAAAGTTGCGGAAATTGGAGTTAATGTTGGCCTATCAACAAGCAATTGAGAAGGTGCGGAAGGGGAAATTTGAAATAGTTGAAGACCGGGAAGGATTGGAGAAATATTTAAAAAGATTGGAGGAAGTAATAGAAGAAAAGTAACCTCCCCGATTGGGGATGACTTTTATCGTTAGATAGTAAAAATTGGCTCCTTATTAAGGTGGGGATTTTTATTTAGTGGAGCTTATTGAAGGAAAGGGGGGAATGAGTGGGCTTTTTTTTAAGAAACAAAGATGGGTTGTTTAAAAAAGGGGGGTAGCTTTTAGTATTGGCATTAGAAAGGTTGGGTCTAGAAAGGAGTGAAATAGCTTCTATTTTGAGTAATGAGGGTTTTTAATTGGGAAAGAATTAAAAAAATTCTTTAAAAGAAGGGGAAATGTATAGACTAATCTTTCCAGAAAGTTACCGGAAGAGGGAGTTAAAATTTTTTAAGAAACATCCAGATTTAATCGCCCGATCGATATAGGAAAATTTTAAACATTCTCCAACTGGAGGACCCATTCCACCCCTCTCTCCGAATCCACAAAATTGCAATATTGAATGGCCTCTACAGCATTAGCCTAACTATTAAATACCGAATAATCATCAATCTCTCAGTGGAAAAGGGCCAAATTATTTTTATCAATATTGGCCTCCACGACGAAGTTTACTAACTCGGAAAAGAAAAGAGAAAACCTATTCATTATTCCCAATTGGGGAACCTTTTCTAAAATGGCGGGGGAAAGGGGAGTCATTAAAAGAGTTGGTTGACCGGGTTCCGACAAGTTTTAATGGATATTTTGAACCTTTTTAAGGGGGGGGAACTCTCTTTTTTTGAGCTCTACAACTGGGGGGTCTTGGGGGAAATGGGTCTCCTCTCGGATAGAAATAGGGAGTTGATTAACTGTTGTCGGGTAATTCAGTAGAGCCCTTTGCAATTAATAGAACTTTTGGAGGAGTTTCAGCAAAAGCAATGGAGAGGGGAAAAGTTTTACGAATAGACCCCCTCCACCGGATCGGCCGGTTTATCCATCTCAATATTAAGAAAGGGGGGATTAGAGGGAGCGGGGGTCGGCGATTTTTCCGGCAATTGCACTGGCGGCGGCGACTGCGGAGTTACTTAGATAGACTTCGCTATTCCGACTTCCCATCCGTCCCCGGAAATTCCGGTTTGTAGTGGCCACCGCCCGCTCTCCATCCCCCAAAATTCCCATATACCCACCTAGGCAGGCCCCGCAAGTTGGGTTTGCGACAACTGCCCCGGCATCGATTAACGTATCGATAATCCCCTCTTTTATCGCCTGTTTATAAATCCGTTGGGTTGCTGGGGTTACAATTAACCGGACCCGCTTGTGAACCTTCCGCCCTTTTAAAATCTCCGAGGCAGTACGGAGGTCGCTCAATGTTCCATTAGTGCAACTGCCGATATAGACTTGGTCGATAGGGATATTGTCCTTTACCGCTTCACTAATCGGCTTCCCATTCTCCGGTAGGAATGGGTAGGCGACTAGTGGCTCCAATTTTGAGACGTCTATTTCAATAGTTTCAATATACTTGGCATCGGGGTCCGCTTTATGAATTTTTGGCTCGCCCCGGAGGGGGTTGTAACTCTTCACCTCTTCCAAAAACTGTTCTGTAATTTGATCATAGGGGATAATCCCATTTTTCGCCCCGGCCTCAATCGCCATATTGCAGAGACTCATCCGGTCATCCATTGGGAGATTTTCAATTGTATCCCCCTCAAATTGAAGGGCTTTGTACAGGGCCCCGGCCACCCCAATCCGGCGGATTAACTCCAAAATTAAATCTTTTCCGTAAACATGTTCCCCCCTCTCCCCAGTGAATACAACCCGAATTGTCTCAGGGACCCGGAACCAGCTTTTCCCGGTAATCATCGCAAAGGCGATATCGGTGCTTCCCATTCCGGTGGAGAAAGCCCCCAACGCCCCATGGGTGCAGGTGTGGGAATCGGCTCCGATAATTACATCCCCCGGTAAAACCAGCCCTTTTTCCGGTAAGAGCCGGTGCTCAATCCCCATCTCCTTTTCGTCGAAAAAATATTTTAAATTGTGCTCATACGCAAAATCCCGGTTAATTTTCGCCTGATTGGCACTGGCAATATCTTTTGGGGGAATAAAATGGTCCAGTACAATTACAAAATTGTCCGGTTTTGCCAATTTTTTGGCCCCACTCTCCCGGAAGGCTTTAATTGAAATTGGGGTTGTGATGTCGTTTCCAATTACGACATCCACATCGCACATAACAATCTCCCCAGCTTTCACTTCCCGCCCCAAATGGTCTGCAAAAATTTTTTCAGTTAATGTCATCCCCATTTTCTATCCTTTTCCCAATTTTCGAAAAAATAGTAACAAAATCTCCCTTTAAAGAGGGGGTAAAAGGGGTATTTAAAGGGCTTACCCTTTTAACAGTTAAACCGATAGTTAAAAAAAGTGAACCCTCCCACTCGAGTAAAACCTACCACCGATTGGGAGCTTTTCAATCCTAAACCCCTCCCCTTCCCGGAAAGTAGTGTGGAACTTTTAAAATTCCCCTTCCCTGTTCCAAATTTCTTTAAATTTGGTCAATTGGAAGTCCCTCCGGCGGCAACTCCATCACAAACCACGGAAGCCCCTGCCGATTCAATTGATACAGGAATGGCATTGGGTCAAACTCCTCCAAATTTTTCACCCCCGGTTCCCGATAAACTCCAGTGGCTACTAAAATTGTTCCAATCATTGCCGGGACCCCAGTTGTGTAACTGACACACTGGGCCCCTGTCTCCCGATAAGCACACTGGTGGTTACAGATATTGTAGATGTAGTATCGTTTCCGTTCTCCCCCTCTTCTCCCGGTTACCACTACCCCAATATGGGTCTCCCCTTTTGTTCGGGGCCCCAGTTTAGCCGGATCTGGAAGGACCTTTTTTAGAAACTCCATCGGGGAGATTGCACAGCCGTCACAAATCTCAATTGGCTCTATCGAGGTCATTCCAACATTTTGGAGGGCCTGCAGGTGCCATAAATACCGGTCTGAAAAGGTCATAAAAAACCGGGCCCGTTTTAGAGTTGGGAAATTTTTCGTTAAACTCTCCAACTCCTCGTGGTAGAGGAGATAACTGGGGTATTTTCCAACCCCCGGATACTCCCACTCAATTTTTACGCTCATTGGCTTTACAACTTTCCACTCCCCCTCCTCCCAATACCGCCCCGGCTGGGTAATCTCCCGGATATTTATCTCCGGATTAAAGTTGGTCGCAAATGGGTATCCGTGGTCCCCGGCGTTGCAGTCCAAAATATCCAAATATTCAATTTCGTCCAACAGATATTTGGCCCCGTAGGCGGTGAAAACATTGGTAACCCCCGGGTCAAACCCACTTCCCAATAGAGCGGTTAACCCTTTCTCTTTAAATTGGGGGTCCTTTGCCCACTGGAGTTTATATTCAAATTTGGCCTCGTCAGGATGTTCATAGTTGGCAGTATCGATGTAGTGGGCCCCTCCCTCTAAGCAAGCCTCCATAATTGCCAAATCTTGATACGGCAACGCCACATTTAAAACCACCTCAGCCCCGGTTTCCCGGATTAGTTGGGCGGTCTTCTCCACATCCATTGCATCTATCTCCCGGGTCTCAATTTTTACCCCCAACCGTTTCTCTACATCCCGGGCAATTTGGTCACACTTTCCTTTAGTCCGGCTGGCCAGTGTAATTTTTTCGAAAATATGGTCATTCATCCCCGCTTTAAATGTGGCAACCCGGCCAACCCCTCCAGCTCCGATTATCAGTAGATTTGCCACCGGCACCCTCCTTTTAATTCCAATATTTTTAAAATTTTACCCGATTCCCCCC
>JBDONQ010000243.1:0-1867 GCA_039831255.1 Campylobacterales bacterium | reverse complement strand
GGGTAAAGTGGGTAGAGTGGGATAGAAATTGGGGAGGTTAAAAGGCCACCTCCTCCTCTGATTCCGGGGAGGGCTTTTTTGGGGGGACAATTTTGGAGAGGGAAATTTGCTCCTCCCGGCGGTCTTTTCTAATTTGGTAGAGGGTATATCCAATTGCCACTAAAATTACAATTCCCAACAGAATTGCACTTCCCAGCATTGCATTTTTATGGGCTTTATCCCCGGTCCCAAATAGATATCCAACTGATAACAGAAACCCGGTCCAAATTAAATTGGCACTAAAGGTCAACGGGATAAACCATTGGAGGGGCATTTTTGAGAGGCCGGCGGGAATTGAGATGTACTGGCCCAATCCGGGGGTTAATGGGGCTAAGAAAACGGAAATTTTTCCATGTTTCCGCCAAAATTTTATTAATTTTACAACTTTTCGTTTTGAGATAAACCGGCCAACTAAAAATTGGGCCAAAAAGTAGTTAATTAAAGCCCCGGAGAGGGAACCGAGGGCGGCACAAATCCAGAGCAGAAAAAAATTTTTCTCCCCTTGGGAGGCCAGATAGCCGGAGGGGAGGAGAATTAACTCACTGGGGACCGGGATAAAGGTTCCGACCAACAACATATAAAGGTAGACCCCCGGGTATCCAATCTGATTTGCAAAATTGACTAAAAGATGGGCAATTTCTTCAAGCATCCCGAAACTCCACTACAATTGGAACATGATCCGATGGAGTTGGTTTCCTTCTCTTCCGGAGATTTAGTAGCACTTTAATCCCCTTCGTCAAATTTACAACTGGTTTAGAGACTAACACATAATCGAGCCTTAATCCTTGACCTGCGTAAACCGCTCCCTCCCGATAGTCGTAAAATGTAAAAATAGAGGCGTTGGTGGCCAACCGAATTATATCGGTAAACCCCATCTCCAGCAATCTCCGGAACTGTTCCCGCTCCTCCGGTAGGAAGACCGGTTCCCCTTCCCATTTAGCAGGGTCCCAAACATCCTTCTCAGTATAGGCAATATTGAAATCACCGCACAAAACAACCCTTTCCCGCTCCAAATCAAATTTTTGGAGGAATTCCCTCAACTGGTCGTAAAACCGCATTTTGTATTTAAAACGGGGGCCATATTTATCCCCCAATGGGGCGTAGATATTGATAATGTGCCACCCCTCTATTTTGGAGTAGACAAATCGGCTCTCCCCCTCCTCCCCGGGGAATCCAATTTGGGAATCCTCCAATTTCAACAACCGCCGGTAACAGGTCGCAACCCCGTGGTACTGCTTCTGGCCGTGGACTAGACAAAGGTACTCTGGATGAATTTTGGGAAACTGCTCATTCACCACCTTTATCTCTTGGAGACATGCGATATCGATACTTTTGTAGTAAAAGAGGTCCCGGACCACCTTCTCCCGGGCCCGGATGGAGTTTACATTGAAAGTTAACAGTTTCATCGTTAAAGTCCCATCTTTCCTGGATTTAAAATCCCATTGGGGTCGAAAGCCTCTTTAATCCGCCGGAACAACTTCAACTCCTCCTCTGTAAAGGCCATTTTCATAAATGGTGCTTTACTAATCCCAATTCCGTGCTCCCCGCTCAAAGTTCCGCCCAACTCCAACACCTTTTTAAAAATCTCCTCCACCGCCCGATACCCCCTCTCCACCTCCTCTTTATTACTTCCATCTACCATTACATTTACATGGATATTCCCATCTCCAGCGTGACCAAAACAGGGGATTATGAGTCGGAACTTCTCACCTATTTGTTGGAATGAGGCCAGTGCCTCTGGGAGTTTGGAACGGGGGACAGAGATATCCTCATTTATCTTCTTACTCCCGTAAATTGTAATTGCTTGGGAAGCGTTCCGACGGGCAAA
>JBDONQ010000004.1:0-1870 GCA_039831255.1 Campylobacterales bacterium | reverse complement strand
GAGGGGGTGGACCGGAACCCGCTGACCGGGGAGAAGAGATATTTCTTAGCCCTCTCCTTAGACTCCAATTTAACCCTCCAACAGTTGAAAAAGAGACCTCCCCTAAAAATAGTGGTAATTCTAGATACCTCCGGAAGTATGGGAGCCCAATGGAGTGGATACTACTACTCCCCTTCCAATCGAGAAGGGGGTGAAGGGGGCCGGGAGCTTTCAAAATTGGAAGTGGCCAAATTGGGGATTTTAGAGTTGATTAAAAATCTCCACCCCGAGGACCAATTGGCAATTCTCCAGTTCAATAACCGGGCCTCCACAATTTTACCGTTAACTCCGGTTAAGAAGCTCCAGTTTGAGAAGGTAAAACTGTTGTTGGGGAGGGTAGAGGCGGGAGGGGGAACCAATTTGGAGGCTGGAATTAGGAAAGGACTCCAAATAGAAGGGGTCTTTTCCCCCCGGATGGAGGCTCCCCCCAACTCCACCCTCTCCCAATTTGAAACTCTCCTCTCCAACTCTGGGGGGGAAGGGCGGTTGGTAATTTTAACCGACGAGATGCCCAATATTGGGGAGATTTCCGCCGGGGGGCTCCGGAAGCTTCTTCAGGAGGGGGCCAAAAATCGGGTTTATACCACAATTATTGGAATTGGGTTGGATGCCAATCAACGGTTGGCGACGGAGCTGGGGAAAATCCCCGGGGCCAACTACTTTTCAGTGGGGACCCCTTCCCAGTTCCGGAAAAAGGTGGTAGCTGAGGTGGATTACTGGCTCTATCCTTATCTATTTAACCTCAAATTGAGATTTAAAAGCCCCAACTCTAGAATAGTTGCTTTTTACGGAAACCCAGCTGGGGTAAAAGGGGGGCTTCTCCTCTCAATTCCAACCCTTTTCCCAGCCCCGACAGACCAGAATGGGACAAAAGGGGGCATCTTTTTGGCGGAGTTGAAGCCGGCGGGGGATTCCCTCCCGACAGGGGAGATTACCCTCCAATTCCAAGATCGGGCCAGGAAAACCCACCAATTAAGAGAGAAATTCCAGTTTAAACCGGGATTTTACTACTCCTCTCCAGCAGTGGAGAAAGGGGTTCTACTGGCTGATTTTGTCAGTTTAGTAAAAGGGTGGCTCTATTTGGCCAATAGCCGGTGCCATCGGAATTTCTCCCCCCCTCCCCCAATCTGGAGAGGGTGGCTCCGCCTCCTCCCCCCACCCCCCCACTCCCAATGGGAAATTGGGAGTTGCCCAATTGAGCCCACCTATCGGGAATGTCAAATCCTCCAAAAGTTTTTGAATCATTTTGTAGCGGAGGAGAAAAAGTTGAAAGACCCATCCCTCGGGTTGGAAGAGGAGGAATTGCGGGAGATTTTGGACTACTGCCCAGACCGGTTCTTTGAAAAGAGGGGGTCGGAAAAAGGGGAAGGAAAAGTTACAAACCCAACACCAGCTCTTTAAACCTCTCCCCTCTCTCCCGGTAACTTTTAAATTGGTCAAAACTGGCACAGCCGGGGGAGAGAAGGGCCACCTCCCCTTTTTGAAGCCTCTTTCCAATCTCCTGAACCCCCCGTTGAAGGGTTCCGACCGGGAAAGCTGGAATTTGAAACTGCTCTGACAATTGGGCCAACTCCTGTTGGGTCTCCCCAATTAAGTAGAGCTCCAAATTCAAATCTTTCAACCGGCGAAAAAGGGGGATAAAATTTTGTCCTTTCCCAACCCCTCCCAAAATTAAATAGATTTTCCGATTCTGATACCGGTTTACCGCTCCAATTACCGCATCTACATTGGTAGCTTTGCTGTCGTCCACCCAGAGCCGGCCAAATCTATCCCTAAACTCCTCCACTTTATGGGAAGCCAACTGGAATCCTTCCAACCCCGGGTCGTCCCA
>JBDONQ010000227.1:0-1871 GCA_039831255.1 Campylobacterales bacterium | reverse complement strand
AAAGTTTTGAGCCGGTCGTAAAAGTCGGTTACAATCTCGTTCAACGGAATTTCATACTCCAGCAAAACCCTCTCCGGGGAAAGGTACTCCATCCGGATTTGGACCCCCCGCTTCTCATTTAAAAATGGGATTAAATTCCCCAAATACTCAGCTGGGGTCAAAATTGTCGCTTTTACATAGGGTTCCAAAATCCGAGTAATTTTTGTAACAGGGGGAAGCTCCGACGGATTTGAAATTTCAACAGTTGAACTGTCGGTCAACTCTACCCGGTAGGTAACCGACGGGGCTGTCGCTATTAACTCCAATCCAAACTCCCGCTCCAACCGCTCCTTTACAACCTCCATATGGAGCATTCCCAAAAAACCGACCCGGAACCCAAACCCCAACGCTTGGGAGGTCTCCGGTTCAAAAGTGATAGCCGGGTCGTTCAATTTTAACTTTTCAAGGGCCTCCCGCAACTCCTCAAATTTATCGGTCTCAATTGGGTAGAGGCCGGCGTATACAAAACTCTTCGGCTCTTCAAAGGGGGCCGCCGGCTCTTCTGCCGGGTTCCGGGCTAAGGTGATTGTATCCCCGACCCGGATATCGGCCAAATTTTTTAACCCCATTACCACAACCCCAATCTCCCCACACCCAACCTTCTCCGTTTTCCATTTCCGGAGGGGGTGGGGGTAGAAAAGCTCTAAAATTTTATGCTTTTTCCCGGTCCCTATCACCAGCACCTCATCCCCTCTTTTCAACTCCCCGTCAAAGAGTCTCACTAAACAGATAGCCCCCAAATAGTTATCAAACCAGCTATCGTAAATTAAGGCCCGGGGGGGGGCTGTTGGGTCCCCGATTGGGGCTGGAATTCGCTCAATAATCGCCTCCAACAACTCTTCCACCCCCTCCCCAGTTTTGGCGGAGACAAAAATCGCCTCTTCCGCCGGAATTCCCAGGGTCTGCTCAATCTCCTCTGCCACCCGCTCTGGTTCCGCCGCCGGAAGGTCGATTTTATTGATTACCGGGATTATCTCCAAATCATTTTCCAACGCTAAATAGACATTGGCCAAAGTTTGAGCCTCAATCCCCTGGGTTGCGTCCACAACTAGCAGGGCCCCTTCGCTACTCTTTAGAGATTTACTCACCTCAAAACTGAAGTCCACATGGCCGGGGGTATCGATTAAATTTAAAATATACCCTTTATACTCCAACCGGACACTTTGGGCTTTGATTGTAATCCCCCTCTCTTTCTCAATCTCCATTGTGTCCAGTAACTGCTCCTGCCTCTCCCGCTCTGAAATTCCCCCACAGACCTCTATTAACCGGTCCGCCAATGTAGATTTCCCGTGGTCAATATGGGCAATTATTGAAAAGTTTCTAATTTTTTGCTGATAATCGCCCCTCTTTACCGGCTCTCCCATTCTACTCTCCCATTTTTTTGAAAAATTTTCAGAATTTTATCCAAAAACCCCTTGCACTCTTTTTTTAAATCTGTTATAATTTCATCGCTACCTCGCAAGAGGTAGCCCCCCTTCCCCTTCCCCATTTTTCTGAGTTGTAGAGTTAGAGTAGTCAATAGGGGCGGTTCTTATTTTTTGATTTGAGGACCGGGGCTCGTAGCTCAGCTGGTTAGAGCAACCGGCTCATAACCGGTTGGTCGCAGGTTCGAGTCCTGCCGAGCCCACCACTCCAACCCACTACCCCAAATTAGATAAAATTGTTGGATCCCCCAGATTTCCCGTTCCAAATTAGATTCCCACCTTTCACAAATCTATCTTTCACAATTTACCGGTAAAATTACAGATATCAATATTTCAATGGTAAGGAGTTAAAATGCCGGTGGAGTTGAAAGATTGGAATGGGAAAGGTGGCGGAAATTCAGGGGGAGG
>JBDONQ010000017.1:0-1878 GCA_039831255.1 Campylobacterales bacterium | reverse complement strand
AAACAATGCAGACTGGGCCAAATAAGTGGCTTTTCGATGCAACTGGGTATATTAAAAATTTTGACCTTGGAAAGTATTACGAAATAGATGAGTCCAAAATTGAAGAGGATGTAACCCATAGCTGGTATAAAGACACCGGGTTCCTCCATCCCTACGACGGAAAAACAGTTCCAAACTACACTGGTTACACAGAAGGGGAGTCTGTAAATGATAAAGGGGAGATAGTTCCAGTGAAAGTTGTAAATCCGGATGGGAAGTACTCTTGGATTAAATCCCCCCGATACGATAAAGAGCCAATGGAAGTGGGACCGCTGGCCTGTATGGTTGTAAATTACGCAAAAGGAAACCGGAAAGTTCAAGCTGTTGTAGATAGGTTCCTGAAACAGACCGGGTTGCCAGCTGAAGCCCTCTTCACTGTCTTGGGCCGGACTGCCGGCCGGATGCTCCAAACAAAAGTGATTGCCGATTATGGATTGGAAGCGTTCCACAATTTAGTGGAAAATTTGAAAAAAGATCAAACCACTGTAGCCCCATACCGGATTGACCCGAATAAAGAGTATAAAGGGCGGTTTATTGGGGATGTTCCCCGGGGGATGCTGAGCCACTGGTGCCGGATTAAAAATGGGAAAATTGAGAATTGGCAAGCGGTGGTCCCCTCCACTTGGAATGCTGGCCCAATGGATGGAAATGGAAAGAAGGGGGCCTATGAAGCCAACTTAATTGGGATGAAAATTGCCGACCCATCTAAACCGTTGGAGGTAATCCGGAGTATCCACTCTTACGACCCCTGTATCGCCTGTGCAGTCCATGTAATGGATGTAAAAGGGAAAAAATTGGGAGAGTTTCGGGTAGATCCACTCTATGGGGCTATCTAAAAAGGAGGGGCTGATGAAATTTTTAAAAACCATTGGAAAATATATCGGCGGAATTGAGTTTTCCGCCGGGTACCGGTGGCAACACTGGTTCCGGGCGTTGGCAATTTTTGGGCTAGTGGCGACTGGGTTCTATTTGGCGAACCCTTTTATCACCTTTGCCAACTCCGCTCCGGAACCAACCCGGTTCCTTCACGCCGAAATCCGGGAGTGGCATATAATTTTGGGATTTGTAATGATTGGGGCGGTTATCTATAAAACTTGCCACTTCTTCTTTTTTAAAGAGGGGAGATACGAGCGGGAGTCAATTAAAGATGCAGTAAATCCAAAAATCGCCCTCCAACAGCTGGAGTATTACCTATTAATCTCCAAACACCCCCACACCCGGGGGGTCTATAATCCCCTTCAATTTTGGGCCTATACTTTCCTCTATCTCCTCTTCTTTGGAATTATTGTAACTGGGCTGGCCCTCTACGCTGAGGTTTACCACGGAGGGTTGGGAGGGGCCCTCTACGGCTTTGCAAAATGGATTGAATCCCTCTTTGGAGGGTTGGCTTATGTCCGACTTTGGCACCACATCTTTATGTGGGGGATTATAATTGTTGTATTTGTCCATATCTATATGGCTATCTACAACGCCGTCTTTGGAAAAAATGGGGGAATGGATGCAATTTTCTCTGGGATGAAATGGGAGAAGGAAGGGGAAGAGCATTAATTTCCCCTCCCCTCCTCTCTGCTGAATTCTCTCTTTTTATTGAATTTCTCAAATAAATCCAATTTCAATTTATAGCTCCCCTTTCCCTTTAACTTTAACTTAATTTCTCCTTCGGAGAAGAGTTTCCAGTGGGAAAAAATGGAGAAAGGACAAATTTTGGAGTAATAGGAGTTTTTTTTAATTAAAATTGAAAAAAAAGGGAGACCGGTGGGATTGGTCTATAGAAGGGCCCCAGATTTGGAGTTTTTGGGAAAATTGGAGTCAGAGGAGTTGGAACTATTGGTAAATCTG
>JBDONQ010000216.1:0-6710 GCA_039831255.1 Campylobacterales bacterium | reverse complement strand
TAACAGCTGGGGTTACCTTTGCGATGTACGAGATTTTTGGTCGGCAGATTGGGGCTGAGGTGGTTAAAACCCCCTCCCCGACCCACAAAATGGAACAGTTTTTAGAGCTCTACAAAAAGTATCGGCCGGAGTTAATTTTTATCTGCACCCCCAACAACCCGATTGGGGAAGCGGTGGACCGGCGGGAAGTGGAGTGGTTTTTGGACGGGATTGGGGAGGAGACATTTGTAGTAATTGATGGAGCCTATCAAGAGTTTGCCCAATTTAAAGATTCAAAGAAGGGGATTCCCCCAAAATCCCTGATACACCGCCCCAACCTTCTCTACACTGGAACCTTCAGTAAGGCCTACGGCTTGGGGGGGGCCCGGGTCGGGTACGGAATTGGAAATCGGGAAGTGATAAAAGCCCTCGAAAAACTCCGGCCCCCATTCAATATCTCCTCCCTCTCCTACTGGGCGGCGGTGGAAGCTCTCCGCCACTGGGAGTGGGTTCAGAGTTACTTAAAACTCAATTTTCAAGAGATGGAGAGATATCAGCAGTTGGCAGACCGGTTGGGGTTCCGGTTTGAACCCAGTTACACCAATTTTATCTTAATCTATTTCCACCGGCCGGAGGAGCTCTACCACCATCTATTCCGCCGGGGAATTATTCTCCGAAATATGGGGAGTTACGGTCTCCCAGCCCTCCGTATTACAATTGGAAAACCAGAGGAAAATAGCCGGGTAATTGAAGAGATTGAGCGGTTCTACCGGAGGGGGTAATGGGGAGAGGATATTTGAGAAAGGAGCAGTTTGACCGGCTTCCGACCCTTCCTCCGGCGGTTCTCTTCACCGGAGACCGGTTCTATTTAGAGCTCTACCGGCGGAGATTAAAAGGGGAGTTGGAGAAGAGGGGAGAGGTGGTAATCCTCTATCCGGACCAGATAGAGCCGGAGAAGATTCGGGAGATTCTCCTTCAACCCTCCCTCTTTGGGGGGGTAGGGGGAGTAATTGGGATTTTGGACCGGTGGAAGGGGGAGCTGGGGGAGATTGGGAGAGGGGTTGAAAAGGGACACCTCCTCCTCTTCCACTATGGCAGTGATCGGATTGACCCACGGAAATTCCCGGTAGTGGTCCGGTTTTTCCCCCCAGATGAGAAGGAATTGAGGGGGTTTATCCGGCAGAGGGCTGAGGAGTTGGGACTCTATCTACCCCCCGATTTGGTGGAATTGTTAATTGCCCGGGTGGAACCGGCTGGGTTGGAGCAAGAGCTGGAGAAACTCTCCCTCTACCCGGGGGAGTTAAACCGGGAAATTGGGGAGCTCCTAATTTTTCCCCACCGGGAGGAGAGTTTTGAGGAGCTCTTCTACCGATTTTTGGAGGGGAAAAAGGATGGGTTGGAAGGGTTGCTGGAGATTGGGGAACACCACGGGTATCCCAGGCTTTTTGGACTTCTCCTCTACTACCTCCGGGAGCTGTTCCGGGTTTACCTTTATATTGAGGAGAGTGGAAACTCCCAGTTGAGGGGGCTCTACAATTACCAATTGCCGGTAAAAGTGGAACGGCGCCGGGTGGAGATGGCTCTCCGACTCCGTCCCCATCACTACAAACAGCTGTTGGAGTTGGTGTTAAAACTGCAACTCCAAGCCCGGGAAGGGAGGGGGGAGCTCCGGGGACTGGTAAAAGGGGGATTAGCCGGCCTCCTCCACCTTCTCCACCCCAATTTCCAGGGGGTTAAGTGATTTGGGTTTGGCTACAGAGGAAAAGGTATGGGCAGTATTTGCACGGCTCTTTTCCGGGATTTGGGGAACGGAGGGGAGGTTTGGAGGGCCACTTTTTTAAAAACTCCTCCACCGGGAATGGGGTAAACTGGGTTATCTCCTGTTTATTAAAAATATCCCAAAAGAGGGGTTGGTATCGACCTTCCCCCAATAGTAAGTAGAAACTCCCTTGGATGGAGAGCTCTGAAAACTCTTTTGGGTTCCACTCTGGGATAGTCATCTCCAGCAACTCTTTAAAAAAATTGGATTTATTCAAATATTTCCCAGTTTTGTAATCGACCACAATCCTCCCTTTCTCCAACCGGTCCCCCCTCCCTTCCAACTCAACCCCCTCCACTTTTACCCCTTTAAATTCCACTTCCACTAGAAAATCCCTCCCCTCTACCCGGGGCCAATCCCGTTGACAGAAGTATTTAATTTTCTCTTTCCACCACCCCTCCCACTCAAACCCCATCCATTCCGGGACATCCCCAATTAACCTCCCCCACACCTCCCGGAAATACCCTTCCCACCCCCCCAACTCCAGTTTTTGGGAGCGGTAAAGGTCCAAAACCTCAGCCACTTTTCTGTGGAAAAGGGTCCCAAACTGCTCCTGCTGAGTTGGAGGGGGCTTAATTTCCTCGATGTAATGGAAGTAATATTTAGTGGGACACTCTACAAAAGTTTTAAATAAGGTGGGGGAGAGTTTTTTCGGTTTTGGAATCTTTATCTCCAGTTTTGGGGGGGTTAACCGGTGCCTCCGTCGGAAGAGGGAGAACCGGACCTTCCCCTCCTCCAGCGGGAGTTGATACCGGAACCGGCTAACCCCCTCTTGGTCACTCTCCAAATAGCTAAAGTAGAACTGCTCCCCTTCCAACAGCAGATTGTAGTAGAAACTCTTTTGGAGGGCCTCCTTCTCCTCCCGGGTGGGCAATCCCAGCAGTTTTCGGGTAAAAGTGTTTAAAAAGTAGTCTTCCTGCTGAACCCGGGGGACTACCCCTTCATTAAAATCCAGCAACACCCCCCCTTTAAAAGGGGCCCCCCGACTCTCCAAAATCCCCATTACCGTCACCCTCCCCCCATAAATATCGTCAATTTGAACCCCCCGAATCTCCTCCAATAGAAACCAGAGGAACTCCCGGAGGTCTCCTCCCCCTACCCTCTCCCAGAGGAGGAGGGCTTCCAACCCCTTCTCCCTCAACTGCTCCCGGTTTAACCCTGCCCAGAAAGGGCCCTCTTCTCCTAAAAATAGCCCCTCTACCCACTCTTTCAGATTCTCCACACTGGAGAGCCGATTGAACTGCTCCCACCACATCTCCAACTCCGGCCCCTCCTCCCCCCGGGCCAGTTGCTCCAATCGGTAGAAAAGGTGAGTCTCCTCCAATCGCCACCCCATTGCAAAATTTAAGTTCCGGTGCCGGTCCCACTCCCACAACAGCTCTTTTGCTGACTCATCCGGAAGAATTACCACCAACTCTTCCGGACGGAACCCCCTTCTCTCCAACTCCAAAAGCCCCCCGAATACCACTTCAATCTGCTGGTACCGGTGGGAAACCGGGATTAAAAGCCCCTTTCCCGGCTTCTTCAACGGCTGGTAGTTTAAAATTTTCCCCCGGTGGAAGTCCAACCGGTAAACCCCCTCTTCCCCTTCCCCAATCTCCCCAAACATCTTCCGAATTAACGGCCGGTTAAACCGGGTCAATTTAAACTCCACCTCCACCGGAATTGGGAGCTCTCTCAACAACTGCAATTCAAACCGCTTGAGATACCCCTCCAATTTTATCTCTATTTTTGAGAATTGGGAGAGCCATTCCAAGGGGAAATGCCACTCCTCCTCTGGGATTAGAAACCGGTCTGTTAATCGGTGGCGATGGAGCAGCTCCCGGTAGTTTTTGTAAATCTCCTCCAAAATTCTCAAGTGTTCCCCAAACTCTTCATAAATATCGGCCTGCTGAACCAACTGCCACCCTACCCTTTTAAACTCTTCCCAGTTGACCCCATCCAAAAAGAGCTCCGAATAGAACCCTTCCAACAGGTGGGCATTCCGGAAAAATTGGAGAAAAGAGGTGGGGAGCCCCAACTTTTCCACCTCCACCCCCTCCACCGCCCGATAGAGGTAGTACCGTTGGAGGGAAGGGGTTACAAAGCGGTAGCCGGGGACTAGGGTTAACCGATCAAAAAACTCCCCAATCGGCATCAATTGGGGGAGCACCCTACTTCCCCCCTCCCGGCGAATCCTCTCCCAGTAGTGGCGAATCTCCCGACGGGTTGGAAATAGGAGGAGGGGGTGTCTCAATTGGGCCATTTTTCAACTCCTTTCCGCTATTTTAAAGCTATTCCACCCCTTTTTGGCAGAGGAGGAAGAGCCCTATCGGGGGGAAGAGATACCGACGGGAGACAATCTTGAGCCCCACTTGGTCCACTGTCTCCAATAAATCCCTCTCCCTGAGTCTCTCCACACTCTCAGATAGGTGGTAAAAGTCCTCCCGGCGACCGGTTAAAATCCCCCCAATAACTGGGACTACTCTCCGCAGGTACCAGAACCCTATTTTTCCAAAAAGGCCCGGTCGGTTCACCAACTCCACAATCCCCAAATATCCCCCCGGTTTCAGTTGGGAGGTCAAATTGGAAAGGGCCTTTGAAAGATTGTCCAAATTTCGAATGGCCATAAAGAGGGTTATAATCTCCACTGGCTCTGGAAATTTGACCTCCTCCCCGGTGGTCTCCAAAAAATGAAACTCCCCTGTTGGACAACTCCCTTTCAATTTCCGGGTTGCAATCCCCAACATCTCCGGAGAGGGGTCTACCAAATAGGCCCGGCGGGGGCAAATTTTCTTTACAACCTCCCCGGTGGCGGTGGCAATATCTGCCAGTGGTCCCTCCCCCAAAAATTTCCGAATCTCCCGGGCAAAACTCCGCCTCCAAATCTCCTCAATTCCAAGACTGGCCAATAGCGTGACCAAATCGTATTTTTCGGCGAACCTTTTGTAAATCTTAAGATACATCTCCCCCCCTTTTCCCCCCGACAACTGAGAAGATAAAACTCCCCTCCGGGGCCCCAATTGCCCGGGAAACCCGACCACATTTTACTTTCAATAGACAGAAGAGCTCCCGGCCCGGCTGGTCTCCCAACATTTCGTAATTTCCCATCCCCTTTGCCAGTACAATATCGGCGGAGAAGTAGAGCTCCCGGGCCCTCCTATTTCCGTAACTCCAGTGGAATCCGGGCAGGATAACCCCAGTATCCACAATCTCCGCCACCTCCCCAATTTTTCCCTCCTCCGCCTCTGCTGAGGTGACATCGTTTAAAATTGGCCCCCCCCGGACTCCGTAGTAAAGGTGTCGGACCCCCTCCTCCCGGAGGGTTTGGAGGAGAAGCCGGTCCAACAGATGCTCCCCCACATTGTCCCCAATTAAAAAAAGGCTCTCAGCCCTGGCCAACCGCTCCCGGAACCGCTCCAACTCAAAAATTGGAAACCTCATCCCCCCCAAATTCCCCAACTCCCGTTCAATATCCACCTCCCCAATTACTCCAAAGTCTATTCCATTTCCCAACCCGGCAATTTTTAGGGCCATCTCCAGCCGGTCTGGGGCCCTCTCCAACTCCTCTTCAAAAAAGGGGAGAAACTCCTTCGCCTTTTCAGTGGAGAGCCGTTTCTGCTCCAAAAATAGGTCTGGAATTCCCAGTTTTTTGGAGATGTAGGGGTAGAGTTTTAGCCCCGCTACCTCTGGAGGGGCCGGATGCCCTGTTACCCCCCCCAAAATACCCCCAATCTCTTTTATCAACTGAATCCCCTCCTCCTCCGTCAAATTGAGGCGGTTTTGGAGTCGGTAAACCTGCCGGCAGAGACAGAGGTAACACTCCGGTCCCATTTTCATTACACCCTCCTTTACAAACCAGAGACTCCCCTCCCTTTCCCTAATTTTTCCAATCTAAGGGAAAGGCTCCTCCCCAATCTCCATTTTCGCCCCCAGTAGCCGGAACTTCTCAACCAACCGCTCATACCCCCGGAAAAGGTGGTAGATCCGGTGGACTCGGGTCTCCCCTTCAGCGATTAACCCGGCCAAAACCAGAGCACTGGAGGCCCTCAAATCGGTGGCCATTACATCGGCCCCAATCAATTTTGTTGGGCCGTAAACTGTCGCCAACTTTCCCTTCACAATAATATTGGCCCCCAGCCGGTTTAATTCTTGAACATGCATAAATCGATTCTCAAAAAGTCGCTCTTCAATTAGAGAAACCCCCTCCCCTTGGGTTGTAATTGCCATAAATTGGGCTTGAAGGTCGGTTGGAAACTCTGGATGGGGGGCTGTTACAATTGAGACCGGCTCAATCCGTCGGGCTGGGAGAATTTGAATCCAATCCTCCCCAATCTCCACCGGGAACCCCATCTCCCGGAATTTGGCAATCACCGGTTCCAAATCCCCCGGCTGGACCCTCTTCACTTTCACCGGGCTGTTGGTAATTGCCCCGGCGGCCAGATAGGTCCCCGCCTCAATCCGGTCCGGGATAATCTCCAAATTGGGGAGGGGTATCAGCTCCCCATCGGTCCCGTAAATTTCCAACTCCCGCTCCCCAATTCCCTCTATCTGGACCCCCCCATCTTTTAACCATTGACAGAGCTGGACCACCTCCGGTTCTTGGGCCACATTTAAAATTCGGCTCTTCCCCTTTGCCAATGCCGCCGCCATTATTAAATTTTCACTCCCGGTGACAGTTATCTGATCAAAGAAGATTTCAGCCCCTTTTAACCGGCCGGTGGCGTGGATGTACCCCTGTTCAATTCTAATCTCTGCCCCCATTTGGGCCAATCCTTTTAAATGGAGATTCACCGGCCGGGCCCCAATTGCACATCCCCCCGGAAGGGAGACTCGGCAATCCCCAAACCGGGCTAGCAAGGGGCCCAATACTAAAATTGAGGCCCGCATTGTCTTCACAATTTCGTAAGTGGCGGTGGTCCCAGTTAAATTA
>JBDONQ010000074.1:0-6712 GCA_039831255.1 Campylobacterales bacterium | reverse complement strand
GGAATTGGGCCACCAACCTCTTCCACTCCCGGCCATCCCGCTCAAACTGGAATCCCCTCAATTTGGCACTCCGGGCCCGGGGGTTCTCCCGAATCTCCTCCCGGGAAGGGGTAATCGGTTTTTTAGTCAACACCCTCCCCAATCGATTATTCCCCCCACAGAGACACCGAATTGCTTCCGGGGGGCAGAGACAGTTTTGACTCCACTTTTTAAACCGCCTTTTTACAATTCGATCCTCCAATGAATGGAAAGAGATAATTCCAACCCGGGTCCCCCCCTCCCCCCCCTCCTCAATCTGGTCCAGTAACCGCTCCAACTCCCCCAACTCATCATTTACCTCTATTCGGATTGCTTGGAAAATTGGGGCCAATCCTTTCCGGTTTTTAATTCCCACCTCCCCCAATAGTTGGGCCAACTCCCGATTGGAGCTAATTGGCCGGTGCCGGAAAATTGCTTCTACAATTGGCTGAGGTCTCCGAATTTCCCCGTATTCCCGAAAAATCCGCTCCAACTCCTGTCGGGAGTAGTGGTTTAACACCTCCTTTGCCGAAAGGGGCTGGTCCCGGTCCATCCGCATATCCAGCTCCCCACTTTCAAAGGCAAATCCCCGCTCCTCCCGGTCCAACTGATAACTGCTAACCCCAATGTCGGCCAAAATTCCGAAAACAGGTATCCCTCTCCTCCGGGCTTCGGAGAAGACCCATTCCAAAATTTGGGAGGCCCGTCCCCGGAGGAGTTTTACCCGCTCCCCAAACCGGGCTAACCGCTTTTTAGTAAACTCCAACGCTTCTCGATCCCGGTCTATTCCAATTAACTGAACCGGATACCGTTCCAAAATCCCCTCTGCATGGCCCCCAAATCCAACTGTGCAGTCGATAAAGAGCCCCTCTCCTCTTTCCAATGGTTGAAATAGTTCCATTACTTCATCGAAGAGGACCGGCTTATGGGGAATTGAGTCCCAATTCATTTACCTCCTTTTAGATAGAAAAGTTCCCGACACGCTTTTTGATATCCCAATTCACACCCTTTCCGATAGTAGTCGATAGCCTCCCCAGTGGTTGGAAGAAGGGTTCCCTGGCCGGAGTAAAGGTTCCGTCCCAATTTGTAACAGCTCTCCCCATTTTTCAATTCACACCCCAATTTGTAGTAGAAGTTGGCCTTCTCAAAATCGACAGTTCCCCCCAGCCCCTTTTCCCAGATATCCCCAGCATTTAAACACCCCTTTCCATCCCCTTTTTTACACCCCTTTTCGAAAAATTGGAGGGCCCGTTTAAAGCTCTGTTTCAACTTCTGGCCGGTGAAGTAAAGGTACCCCAAATTGGTGCATCCCTTTGGCTCCCCTTTTTCACAGGCCAGTAGGTAGTATTTGTAGGCCCGGTCAAAATCTTGAACCGGGTAAAGCCCTTCGTCGTAGAAGTATCCGACATTGTAACACCCAGTTCCATCCCCCATTTCACAGGAGAGTCTATAGTAGTAGTAAGCCAATGGGAAGTTTTGGGGAAGGTCTCCCCCTTTTGAGTAGAGGTACCCCAAATTGGTGCAAGCGGTTGGGTCTCCCAGTTTACACCCCAGTACAAAATATTTAAAGGCCTTTTTGTAGTCCTTTTCCAGACCAAAAATTGGGTAGTAGATGTTTCCCAAATTGGTGCACCCCTTTTTATTCTGTTTTTCACAGGCGAGACGGTAGTAGTGGGCCGCCATTGGGTAACTTTGCTGAACCCCCAACCCCAAAAAGTAGAGGTTCCCCAACCCTACACACCCATCATCATCTCCAAATCGACACCCCAGTTGATAGTAGTGGAACGCTTTCCCGTAATCTTGCCCCACCTCATCCCCGTAAAAGTAGAGATTTCCCAAATAGGTGCACCCTTTTGGATAGTGGTGGTCGCAACTGAGCTGGTACCCCTCCAACGCTCTCCCCAAATTGGCTTTAATCCCTTTTCCATACTGGTAACTGAGCCCCATATAGTAGCAGGCTTCAGCAGACCCCAGCTGGCACCCCCGTTTAAACTCGTCAAAAGAGCGATTATAGTCCACCGGGGTGTTGACCCCAAAATAGTCCATTTTTCCTGCATAAAGGCAACTATAGGGATTTCCAGCTTTACACCCAATTACGGCAAATTTATAGGCTTTATCCAAATCTATCGGCAACCCCCCTACCCCGTAAATGTAGAAATAGGAGATTTTCCCACACCCGGTCGGGTCCTCCATTTCACAGGCCCGCCGGTAGTATTTAATCGCCTTCTCTAAATTTTTCTCCTCTTCAGCCCGTTGGGCCACTAAATCACACGCTTTTGAATCCCCTTTTTCACAGGCAATCTCCAGTTTCCAAGTTGGGAGGGAGGTTAACGGGATTTTTTTTTCTCCACATCCACCCAATAGGAATAGTAAAGCTACCCCCCCACTTAACCAGCGAAAAAATCTCATAAATCCCCTTATTTTGGCCGTTTGTTATAATTTTAACAAAAAAGGTATCAACGAAATGTTAAAGCCACTATTAATTGAAATAGGGGTAGAGGAGCTTCCAGCAATTCCTCTGTTAAAAGAGCTGAATAACATTGAAAAAAAGTGGCTAAATATTTTAGAAGAGTATCAACTCCAAACCGATTTCCACTTCTACTACACCCCTCGGCGACTTGTTCTGTGGCATCCGGAATTTCCAGTTAAACAGCCAGATAGGGAGGAGGAGTTTTGGGGTCCCCCAAAGGGATTGGTTGAGAAAAATCGGAAGGCGGGGGAGGGGTTTGCCCGGAAAGTAGGGGTTCCACTGGAAAAACTCTCCTACCGCCGGCGGAAGGGGGGAGAGTTTCTCTACTACTCCCGGAAAGTGGAAGGGGAAAGGGCGGAGAGATTAATTGGGGAGATGGTTCAAAAGTGGCTCAACTCCCTCAATTTTGGGAAAGAGATGGTATGGGGGGAATGCCCGGAGCCGTTTATCCGGCCGGTTCGGTGGCTATTGGGTATTTTTGGAGAGGAGTTTTTGGAGTTTAAAACCCACTGTGTAAAGAGTGGAAGGGTCACCTATGGCCACCGGATTTTTAAAGAGCCAATCCCAGTGGAGGGGATTAAAGACTATTTTGAAAAGCTGAAGAGGTTTAAAGTAATTCTCTTTCAGCAGGAGCGGAGGGAGCGAATTTTGGAGGGGATTGGGAAAGTTGAAAAGGAAGAGGGGATGAGGGTTGGGGTAAATCAACCGCTATTGGAAGAGATTGTTGCAATTACTGAGTACCCCACCCCACTGGTTGGGAAATTTGAAGAGGAGTTCCTCCAACTCCCCCCGGAGGTGATTGTAGTCTCAATGGAGACCCATCAACGCTATTTTCCAGTCTATCGGGGGGAGAAGTTGACAAACCGGTTTGTGGTGGTCGCCAACACCCCGGCGGAGGATTTTTCAAAAATTGTCTCCGGGAATGAGAGGGTACTCCGGGCCCGGTTAAAGGATGCCCTCTTCTTTTGGGAGCAGGATCTGAAGAGGGGGCTCTCCCCAGTTGGATTGGAGGAGATTATCTATTTCGACCGGTTGGGGAGTTTGGCCGACAAAGTGGAGCGGGAGTTGAGGATTGCCCTTCGACTGGCGAAGCTATTGGATGTGGACCCCCAGCTGGTGGCAGAAGCGGTTCACTACGGAAAAGGGGACCTTTTAACAGAGATGGTTTACGAATTCCCAGAGTTGCAAGGGATAATGGGGTACTACTACTCCCGGGCCCAAAAAGTACCAGAAGAGGTGGCGGTGGCTCTAAAGGAGCAGCATCAGGATCAAGTCTCCAACCCCATTTCATTGGTGTTAAATTTGGCGGTAAAGTTGGAGAATCTGCTCGGATTGTTTGCAATTGGAAAGGTTCCAAAAGGGAATCGGGACCCCTTTGCCCTCCGGAGAAGTGGAAACCATCTCCTCCGGTTACTGCTAGATTGGAAGGTGGATTTAAATCTCCGGCAGTTGTTGGAGGAGCTGGCTGAGGAGTATCGGCGGGAGGGGCTGGAGGTAAATCCGGAGCGGTTACTGGAATTTTTATTTGAGCGCCTCTACCACTTCTACCCAGATGTAAATCCAGCAGTGGTCCGGGCAGTTTTAAAAAGCGGAACCGCTTCCCTTCCAGAGATTGATGAAAAAATAAAACTTTTAAATAGATTAGTCCAAAGTGAAGGGTGGGAGGAATTGGCTTCCACTTTTAAACGGGTTGCCAATATTTTAAAAGGGGTAGAGTTGCCGGAAGAGTTGAAGGTTCAAGAGGAGTTGCTGGTGGAAGATGGGGAGCGGGAGTTGTGGAAGAGGTTTAAAGAGGTGGTAGCTCAAAACCGCCAAGAGGGGATTCGGGAGATTCAACTGGACAATCTATTGGAGTTAAAACCTTGGATTGACCGATTCTTCGATGAGGTCCGGGTAAATGTGGAGGACCCAGCCCTCCGGAGGAATCGCCAGCAGTTAATTGGGGCAATTTACAATGAGTTTAAACGGGTTGTTGGGGATTTAAAAGAGGTTAGCTAACTTTCCCTTTTTCTCTCCCTTCTACTTTTCCTTATCTCCTAAAATTTAGGTAAATTACACTATCTAATTTAGAGCTTTGAGATACCCCCGTCCCTAAACTACCCGAACCCCAACTGCTAACCTGGTTGCCAACGGATTCTGGCTTTAAATTGTTAATGACAAATGGCCCCTGTTAAATTAGTAGAAAATTTTCAACGGAGATAAACTCTCTCCCAAATCCGTTTTCGCCTTATATTCCCACCGATAAATCCGAAGACTCTACGGCAGTCTTTCGTAAAAGCCCGTAAGGACTTTAGAATGCCCCCAACCAATTATTACTAACGGAAAGACCCCTTATTTACATTGTTAGTCGGGGGTTCCCTTAAAAACTCCAGTGCCGGAATAGATACCCCTCCAAAAAACTCCCTAGCTTCTCCCTCAACCGGGGGTCCCACCCCTCCATCTCCCTTTTTAACTCCTCCGCCAACTGCTCCGCCCGGTTCCGGGCCTCCTCAGCCCCCAGTAGTGTTACAAATGTGTTTTTTCGACTATCCAACCCGGTACTCTTCCCAACCACCTCCTCCCGTTGAAGGTCCAACAAATCATCCTGAATTTGGAAGAGTAGCCCCAACCTGAGCCCAAATTGGAATAGGGGCTCCTCCAAATGGGGGCGGTTTCCGATAATTGCTCCAATTTTTAACGCCCCTGCTATCAATTTGCCAGTTTTAAGCCGGTGCAACTCCTCCAATTCCTTAATTGGGAGTTTCCGTCCTTCGAAATAGCAGTCCAACGCCTGTCCTACTACAATACCCCCCAATCCCCCTACCTCCCCCAGCACTGCAACCACCCGGACCCGGACCTCCGGGGATAGGGGGGCAGTGGCAATTAACCGGAACCCCTCTGTATTCAATCCATCTCCAACTAAAATAGCGGTTACCTCATCAAACTGGCGGTGGAGGGTTGGAACCCCCCGGCGAAGGTCCCCATTATCCATTGCCGGGAGATCGTCGTGGATTAAGGAATAGGTGTGGAGCAATTCTACCCCCGCCGCCACCGGCATCGCCCCATCCACCAATAGGGGTTCGTAAGCCTCCACCACTTTTAAAATTAATAGGGGGCGGAATCTCTTCCCTGGCACCTTTAACAACCACTGGAGGGCCTTTTCAAAATGGGGATGGAAAGAGGGGGCTGTTGGAAGGTTTCTCTGAAAATACTCTTCAAATTTAACTGCCAATTGATCCCTACTCTTTTCCCCCATTCAATTACCTCCTTTTTTTCGGGATTTTACCACCTCCAACCTGAAAAAAGTAGAGAATTGGAAAGATAGAGAGGGGGAAAATTTCCAAAATAGGATAAATCTTTGAGACTTATCCGGGGGGAGCTCTTTTAAACTGGAAAAATGTGGCCCTTTTCCGGGGATTTCAAGCGGGCTTTTTGTAGTATTAATCGGGGAGAGTATAAAGGGAGCTATTTCCGAAAGCGATTTAAATCCGCCCCTTCCCGACTCCCTTCCCCTCTACTTATATCGGGTAAAGGATTAAAATTCCTCTATTCCGATATCCCTTCTTCCCTATCCCAAATGGTCTAACTACCGCTTCAAAAGCGGTCAAATGTGCTCACTCCCTTTCTCCAAAGGGGGATAAACCAACTCAATTGCACTATTCTCTGTTTCGTCAAACCGTCGGTTGGAGATTGACTCCCCTTTGCCACCAGTCTATCGAAAAGGTTTTGGGGCTCTTCATCTTTAAACTCCCCAACCCTCATCTACTCCAACTTAGAGAGGTTATATCCAGCTTTCTCCAAATAGGGAAGCGCCACCGTCTCTTTATCTCACTCTTCACTTTTAGCGATATTTTCAAAAATTGGAACATTGTAGAGCTCAGCCATCTGGCCATTTTTCTCCCGTTGATAGATATGAACCAATCCCTCCAACTCCTGTTGGGTCAATTGGAAAGCTCCGGTTTGGGATGTAAAATTGAGACCATTTTCCCTCTTTTAAAGAGATTTTTGAGCTAAAGAAACTTACGAAAAACCGCCGTAGAGTCTTCGAATTTATCGGTAGGGATATAGGGAGAAAACGGATTTGGGAGAGAGTTTATCTCCGTTGAAAATTTTCTACTAATTTAACAGGGGCCATTTGTCATTAACAATTTAAAGCCAGAATCCGTTGGCAACCAGGTTAGCAGTTGGGGTTCGGGTAGTTTAGGGGTGGAGGGTATCTAAAGTCTCCAATCTCCTCCGCTTACC
>JBDONQ010000135.1:0-6721 GCA_039831255.1 Campylobacterales bacterium | reverse complement strand
CCTCGGTCAACCGGTGGAGGCGACTCCCCCCAATCTGCTGATACTTCTTCCAAACCTTTGGCCCCCGGAAAATAGGAATAACCCTACTCAACAGCGGTCGAAGGGGACCCCTCACAATCCGAGGGTCTGAGAACATATTCTTTAAAAAGAGTTTCAACTCCTCCAAACTCCGGGCCCCACCCATATTTGCCAGTACCACAGCTCTCTCCACTACCTTTCCTTTTTTATTGGGTTTAAAAATAGACTTTTCGGAGGAGTTCCCGGTACTCCTCTTCCGGATTGGAGTCTATTGTAATGCCACCTCCGCTTTTGTATAGATATCGGAACGGGAGTTTTTGAGGGGGAAGTTTGGGAAAGAGATGGTTAACCTCCCCCCACCGGCGGGGGGTCAACGGCTCCAAATACCGGATTATCACCCCACTATCCAAAATTTTCCGTTTCCGGTCGAGGATTCCAAAAATCCCAGTGTAGTATCCCCGCCGGTACCCCTCCACCTCCCGGATAATTTCGCAGGTCCGCTTTTTCGGGGTTCCAGAGATAGAGCCAGCCGGGAGTAACCGGCCTATCAACTCCTCCCACTGGTTAAGCCAATTTTCCGGCAACTCCCCCTCTATTTCACTACTCACTTGCAAAAGGGGACTTCTCCCTCCAAAAATTTTATCGATATATCGGAACCGATTTATCCGAATCCGTCGGCCAATAATCCCCAAATCGTTCCGGAGAAGGTCCACTACCATTAAATGCTCCGCCATCTCCTTCTGGTTTCCGAGGATTAACTCTTCGGCATTGGGAATTTGGCCATCAATTGTTCCTTTCATCGGATAGGTAAAAATTTTATTTCCAACTACTTTTACAAACCGCTCTGGGGAGTAGCAGAGAAACTCCCCCCGAAAATAGAGTTTAAAAGGGGCTGAGACCCGATTGTAAATCTCCAGAGGGGAGTAGTCACTCTCCACCACCGTTGGAAAAGTCAAATTTAACAGATAGGTCTCCCCTTTTCTGAGCCCCAGTTGGACCCGGTTGAACCGCTCTAAATAAAGGGGGTACCCAATTGGATACTTTAAGATTTTTGGAGGAGTGGAAGGGACGCCCCCAGGGGGAGGGGAGGTGGAGTAGAGGGGGGTTTGGAGGTAAATCCCCTGTTCCTCCAACTGCTGGACCGGAATCATTTCAAATCGCCGGTCAAAGTCCCAAATAAAAAAGAGCACAAAACCCTCCTCTCGGCAAATTTCCAAATTATACACTCTGGTAAAATACAGAAAATTGAGGAGGTGGTAATGGGGTACCGGCGGTGGAGTGGGGCTATTTTAGGGATTTTATTGGCCGGATGTGGATACCAGCCGGCGACCAACTATCAAAAAAGGGTATTGGGGGAGGAAATTGGGCTCAAATATCGGGTTTCCGCCGATAATCCAGAGGAAGGGGCTTTTCTCCGGGATGGGTTAATTGAGAATATCTACACAGTTTTAAATGACCAGTTGGGGGAGGGGGGGAGTGTTATAAAAGTTTCAGTCTCCCGGATGGAGGTAACCCCCCTCGATTACGACCGGAACGGATACCCAATCCTCTACCGGAGTGAAGTGGAGTTGGAAGTGGAGGTGGAGGGAATTGATAAAAAAATCCGCCATTACCGGGCTACCGGCAGTTACGATTTTGCAACTACCCCGGAGGGGGTTATAAACCACCAGTTGAAATTGACCGCATTCCGGAGGGCCACCTCTACAGCAATTCGGAAACTCCTCGCAAAAATAGCGGTGGATGGGTATCGGAAGGGGAAAGGGGGTGGGACGGGAATGGGTGGGAGTAGTTAGCAGTTTGGAAAGGAATAAAAATGGCTACCCTCTCTTATCGCCACTTTTTGGAGTCTAAACCCCTTTTTTATCGGAAGATTGACTATACCAGAATGCCGAGGGCCTACCGATTGGTAGAGCCCCATTTGAAGTTAAATCCGATAATCCATATAATTGGAACCAATGGGAAGGGGACTACCGGTCGCTTTTTGGCGTTGGGATTGTTGGAGTTGGGTCGGCGAGTGGGCCACTACACTTCCCCCCACCTTCGGGATATCCGGGAGCGAATTTGGGTAAATGGGGCCCCAGTTTCAGAGGAGCAGTTGGAGTTGGCCCACCGGAAACTCCAAAACTGGCTTCCTCAAAATCTACTGGGGGAGTTGAGCTATTTTGAGTATACAACCCTTTTAATGGCGGTTATTTTTCAACAGGTAGAGTATCCTATTGTGGAAGCGGGGTTGGGGGGAGAGTTTGACGCTACAGCAGTTTTTCCCCAACAGGTAACCCTTTTAACCCCAGTTGACCGGGACCACGAATCTTTTTTAGGGGAAAAGATAGAGGAGATTGCCACTACAAAACTCCGGAGTGTTCGCCGGGAGGTGATTGTTGGGGAGCAACCCCACTGGGAGATTGTGAAAAGGGTTTTAAAAAGGTTGGGGTTAAAGTACTACTCTTACCGGGAGTTTTTCACCCCCCAACAGAGGAAAGAGTTTCGGGAGCGATTCTACTTCCCAGAATTTCTATTCTCCAATCTACTCCTCTCCCTTAGCTATTTTAAATGGAGGGGCCTTCCAATCCCAGAGACCCCCTTTTGGGAAAAACTGGACCTCCCGGGCCGGCTTCAGCAAATTGGGGAACAGGTCTGGATTGATGTAGGCCACAACCGACTGGCGGCAAAAGGGGTGAGGACCTTTTTTCAACTCCGGGGGAAGAAGGTTTATCTCCTCTACAATAGTTACGCTGATAAAAATTTTCGGGAAATCTTAGAGGTTTTAAGGCCAATTTTAAAAGGGGTTGCAATTCTGCCGGTGGAGAGAAACCCCCGGATTGCAGATCCGGCCCAGCTGAAAGAGATTGTCCAGAGATTGGAGATTCCCCTTTACCCAGTTAAAGAGGTTTTAAATAGGAGACCTTTGCTAATTTTTGGAAGTTTCTCAGTTGTGGAGCGGTTTCTGCGGGATTACTGGGAAGAGGGGGAGAGGGGGGCTTAACCCCTTCCCAGGAAGCCACCCTACCCCTCCCGGCGGAGGAAAAAGAAGAGTAACCCACCCAATACCAGCAGGGAGGCAATTGCCAACCCAATTTTTACCGATTTGGAAAGCCCCCCTCTCTGGCTCTCTGGGGTGTAGTGCCGGTTCCCGATTGTATACCGCTGATACATACACTCCATTACCGCCGGATATTTGGCCCAAAGCCCAGTTTTATGGGAGCGGGCGTACTGAATCGCCTTCATTAACTCCTGATCCTTTTCCGGATGCTTTTTAGTGTAAGTCCGGTAAACTACTGCATACCCATCCCGGACCGCTTCCACATTGTAAACCTTCTCCTCCGGGAGATAGACCCACCCGATTAATCGGCCATGGGTGGTCCCATCCATTAACTCTAACCGGTACTTCTCCCCCGGGTGGAGATGTTCCTTTGCGTACTGGGTCGCCTCTTTCCCCGCCTCCCGCATCACCTCCCGGGTTACTTTACACAACTCCACATCCCGGTCCAGTTTGGAGCTGTTAAACTTCTCAGGGGTATCTATTCCAAAAATTCGGATACTCTCATCTACCCCGTGGATTCTCATTAAAAAAGTATCTCCATCCTTCACCTTTTCTAAGGTGCCATAAACAATCTCCCGGCCAATGGCAATAGTTACCATTCCAGCCATTACCAATCCAGTTAAAGCTCTCACAATCTCTCCTTTTTTTAAATTTGCCGGAAATAACATTGAACCCTCTCCCCAAAATTGGGACGGGCTACAAAACTCTCCCCTCCCCCGTTACCTTTTGACCCATCTCCCCTTCTCCTAAAATTTTCGGGACATTTCTCTTTCAATCCCGTTGGAAGATAAATTAGATTGAGTCAAAATCGGGTTTGTATCGGTTTCGAATAATTTTCCGAGCTTTCCGCATCCCTTTTGAGGTTCCAACTGCAAAAAGGATATCCCCCTCCTCAATCCGCTCCTCCCCTGTCGGAGAGGGGATAAACCTCCTCCCCTGCTGAATTCCAACGATATTGACCCCCACTTTACTCCGGAGTTGGGCCTCTTTCAATCGCCGGCCCACCAACCAAGAGGTCCGGGAAACCGTAATCTCCTCAAAATCCAACGGAGTGCGGGTGGAGTAGACAAACCGTTCCAAAATATTATTCACTTCTGGGTCCACAATTAAGGCAGTTAACCGTTGAGCTGTCAACTTAGTCGGGGTTAATACCTCATCGGCCCCCAACTTTTTCAACTTCTCCCCTTCCCGGTTACTTTTTCCAATTGCAAAAATGTAATAAGGGTGACGGCCCAACTCTTTTTCGTAAAGCCGAATCCCAGTAATAATTGCGATATTTTCAGCTACATTTGGAGAGAGGGTAATTACCCCTTTTGCACTGCTCAAATGGGTCTTCTTTAGGACATCCTCATTTTGGGGGTCGTCTTTTATAAAAAAAGGGTACTTGTGCTCCCGGGCAATCTCCTCTGTTAATTCTTTATCTACTACTACAAATGGGATATGGGCTTTCCGAAGTTCCCGGGAGAGGGCGACAGTAAACTCGTTGTGATAGAAAATAACGATATGGTAACTGAGACGGGCAATTCGATAGACCATTCTATTCTCCTTTATAAGCGCCATTAACCGCCCTTTTGTAATCACATCTATCAATAACCCGGCGGCGTAGGAAAAAACGATAAACCCGGCGATAATCAAAACAATTGTAAAAATTCTCCCAGCTTGGGAGATAGGGGCGATTTCTCCAAAACCGACTGTTGTAAAAGTGATTCCGGTCTGGTAGAGGGCGTCGGAAAGGTTAAAATTGTCAATTACAATGTATCCAAGGGTTCCGAAGAGCATTATCAGTGTAGTTAAAATAATCGGAACCCGGAACGGCTTCAACTCAGACCAAATCTCCCGGGAGTAGGTGAACTCCGGCTTTACTTTCCGCCGGAGTTTTAACCCCCGGAAGAGAACCTGTAGCCACCGCCGATAAGAGCTCCGGAAACCTTTCATTTGCCAACTTTAATCGGAAGATTGAGCTCCGATTTTACCATAAACTACTGCCCTTCTTCCTGATTTCCAGGCCCCCAAACAGATTCAGCATTTTTAAAGATATCCTGTTTTGGAGGTTTGTAGAAATCCCGTGGAATCTCCCGGAAGTGGTTTTTAATATCTATATTTAGCACAATATCCCCTACATCGTAAAAGATTGAGAAGGATCGGCTCTTCTCAATCTCTCCGAGCCACCGCTCCTTTAAATAGGGGTTTAGGCTGAAGAGATAGACAATCGCCCCCCCAACTGCAAAAAATTTGAAAACGCTCAAAATTGCCCCTCCATACCTTTCCCACCTTTTCGCTTTGGAGGAGAGGGATGAGAAGAAGAGGACCCCAAAGACGGCAAATAGGAACCAAATCCCCAATAGGGTGAATGAATACCCCACAATTGAGGCGGCCTGTCGGTCTAAATCCATCAATTTCATGAACCACTCCACAAACTGGTCGTAGAAGTTATTGGCCAGTACAAACCCGGCAAAAACCCCAGCCAGTGTCAATAACTCCCGCTTAAACCCAGTTCCATATCCCCGGAACCAGAAAAAAAGGGCCAACCCCAGTAAAATCCAGTCCAATTTGGTCATTGTCACCCCTTTGTGATATAGTTGGTAAAAATTGTAAACTAAGGAGATTAAATGGTAGCCCGAAGGCTCTCTATTTCCGATGGGCTCAAGCTCTTAGCCAAAACTCCCCTTCCAAAATTGGGGGAGATGGCATTGGAGCGGAAACGGAAACTCCACCCAACTCGACTTACCACTTTTGTAGTGGATCGAAATATTAATTATACCAATATCTGTTGGGTAAAGTGTAAATTTTGTGCTTTCTACCGGGAAAAAGGGGACCCAGAGGGGTATCTCCTCCAATTTGAAGAGATTGACCGGAAAATAGAGGAGTTACTGGAGATAGGGGGAACTCAAATCCTCTTCCAAGGGGGGGTCCACCCCGATTTAAAACTGGATTACTATATTCAACTGGTCTCCCATATCCACTCCAAATTTCCAGAGATTACAATCCACGGCTTTTCCGCCCCAGAAATAGATTACATAAGCAGGATTTCAAAGGTGTCAGTGGAGGAAGTGTTGCAGGAGTTGAAGAGGGCCGGCCTCTCTTCAATCCCCGGGGCGGGGGCTGAAATTTTGGTGGAGCGGGTCCGGAAAATTATCTCCCCTCGGAAAATCTCGTCGGACCGGTGGCTGGAGATTCACCGGACCGCCCACCGGTTGGGAATCCCCTCCACCGCTACAATGATGTTTGGGACTGTTGAAACTGAAGAGGAAGTATTGGAGCATCTCCAGAAGATTCGAACCCTCCAAGATGAGACTGGGGGGTTCCGGGCCTTTATTCTCTGGAGCTTCCAACCGACCAATACCCCCCTTTACCGGGAGGGGATTGTAAAAGAGAAAGCTACTTCCCACCGATACCTCCGCTATTTGGCGTTGAGTCGGCTCTTTTTGGACAATTTTAAAAATATCCAAGCCAGTTGGGTTACCCAAGGGAGTTATATCGGCCAACTGGCCCTTCTGTTTGGGGCCAACGATTTGGGTTCCACAATGATGGAGGAGAATGTGGTCCGGAGTGCCGGGGCTACCCACCGGCTCAATCAGCACCAGATGATAGAGCTAATCCGGGATGTGGGGGAGATTCCAGCAAAACGGAATACCGCCTACGAAATTTTGGAGATTTACCATT
>JBDONQ010000229.1:0-1897 GCA_039831255.1 Campylobacterales bacterium | reverse complement strand
GTGGTCCGTTCAAACCACCCTAAATCGATTCTCTTTCCAGTGGCAATTGTGTATCCATTGTGTTGCCAAATTTTCACTTTTAGCGGGGGGGAAAGGATATGGGCGGAGAGTAACTCTTTCCGGTCCAACCGGTAGCTAAAATTCCCCTCTTTTAGCTGGAGGTTGAGATTTTGGCAATGGACCCCTAAATTTTTAAACCGCCCCTCCACCAGTTGGGCTGGGCCATTAATTGAGAGGTCAAACTCCCCAATTGGGATTTGAAAGTTGGAGTAGTCCAATTGGAGATTGGAGAGGTGGCCGGTTATTTGCCACAGGAGGGGTTGGGAAGGTTGGGAAAAGTTGCTCTTCTGCCGAGAAGTTTTGGGGGAGGGGGGTTGGAATTGGGCCAACTTTTCCCGGAGATTTTCAGCTATTTTGGGGAGGGGGGTCAAATTAAGCTCCTCCCCGGTTAAATAAAAATGGATTTTATAGGTTGGGGGGGTCACCTCCACCCTCCCGAAGGGGAGTTGGACCCCTACCCCTTCCCCAACTTCCAACTGGAATTGGAGGAGGGAGGGGTCAGCTTTTTTCGGAAAGAGGGGGGCGGTCAGTTTTACCTTCCCTTCTACTTTTAACGGCCCCCGGTAGCTCAAATTTACCTCTCCCCCAGTTAAAACTGGGGTAAAAGGGGTATACCGGCGGAGTGGGTTTAGGGGGATTGAGACTCTCCTCTCCTTCAACTCTCCTTCAATTCCCAATTTTGCTAACTGGAGGTGGAGGGTTTTTAAATTTAGCTCTCCTTTTTCTTCAATTCCGGGGATTGAGATAAAAGGGGGGTAGAAGAGGGATAAATTCCCGTCAAATTGAAGAAACTGCCCGGGGAAATTGACTCCTCCAACCCCGGAAAAGCCAACCTCTCCCCCGGGTAGTTGGAGTTTTAAATTTTGGGTCCGGAACTGGACCCCATTGGGGGTCACCTGAATTAACGCCCTCTCCAGTTGGAGGGGAAGGGTGGTCAATAGGAAGAGGGCATTTAGAATCTCCCCTTTCACTTGGAATTGGGGGGTTGGTTGCTGGAGGGGGATTTGGGCTACTCCTCTAATCCGGTTTTCCCCCCTCTCCTCTACAATTGGTAACTCTACCCCCAACCCCTCTTTCAATAACCGTTGAACCTGTCGATTTAGAGTGGTGTTACTCTCAAAGGATATGGAAATTGCATTTTTAGTTAAATTGATCTCCAATGGGGAGATTTGGATCCCACTAAACTGGAGTTCCTTTAAAATTGCCTGTTTTTTTGGAATATTTACAATTAACCCCTTCCCCTCTCCCGGGAGCCCCCATCCCTCCAATCCAATTTTTGGGACCTCTACCCGTTTCTCAGTTCCGTAGAGAAGGGGAATCTCTATTTGAAATGGGATATTTTTCAATTGGAAAAAGCCGTTCCGGAGGGAGTACCCCAACAACCGCTCCTTCTGTTCCAATGCTAAATTTAAAATAGAACCGTTCCCCTCGGGGTTTCTCAGGACAATCCAGTTGGTGTAAATATAACTCTCTTTTGGGGTGTACCCAAATGTAATTGCCCCTATCTTCACCCAATTCTGCTGTTGCCGGAGGAGGGCCCGGTAAATTGCCCCGGTAAATCCCTTTTCAATCCAGTTCCCAGAGACCCCTCCACTGGAGAGAAGAAGAGAGAGGGGGATCTTTCCCTTCACCTCCAATTTAAATTTTTGAAACTCTCCATCCACCTCCCCAGATACCCCGCCGGAGACCCTCAAACCGGAGAAAAGGCCAGTTAACCTATTCCCGGCAATTGGAAGGGTTTTAAATCCCAGTCTCTCCAGCTGAATCTCCCCCCACCCCCGGTTGAGGGAGTAGTTAAAATTAAGCCCCTCTACCCACCCCAATTGAATTTTAAATT
>JBDONQ010000277.1:0-6783 GCA_039831255.1 Campylobacterales bacterium | reverse complement strand
TCCAACCGGTTTTCCCGCTCCAGTAGATCGTCAAATGTAAATTTTAAATTGGGGACCCGGTACCACCCGGTAATCTCCCGACAGAGATACTGAATATACCGGCGGGCATTGTTCACCTGCTTTAGCGACTCCGCCTGCTCCTCCGCCGTTAATCCCCCTTTCTCTAGATAGACCTTTGCATCACTCCCATCTATTGAGCAGACCACATCGGTTACCCCCAACCGATTAATTGCCGGGTTTTCCATCGCCCCGAAGGCCTCCCCCAGCACCTCTTTTAACTCCGCCTCTTTCCGCTGAATCCGGATTGACTTCTCCCGCTTTTTCCCCATTTTACTCCTCCCAATTCTCAATTTTTACCCGTTTAAATGGATACCCCTCCACCGGCCGGTAGATTACTCCAAAAACCCCCTTTAAATCTGGGACCTTTTCCACTCGGAAAATCTCCCCGTCAATTGCCACTTTAAACCGCTTTATTTTATTGGCAATAATAAATTGGTGGGAACAGAGGAGAACCCCCGGCTTTACAATCCCCCCATTTTCACAACAGTAAACTACCCCTTCATCAAAACTGGGGAGCTCCGCCACTTCCTCTAAATTGTACTCAAAACTCCTCTCCGCTTCAAAAATCTCCCCCAGTTCCGGGTCGGAAGGGGTAATTGGGAGGGGAAGCTCAATTCCCTCCACTTTCACCCCTCCAAAATCCCGGAGAAGGGCTAAAAATCGTTTAATATTCTCTACCCGGGGGTGCCGGAGAATATCTCGGCCCACCACCAACTCCCCAATTTCCAACTCTTCAAAGTCCCACTGGTCAAAATTGCTTTCACTGGAGAGATACCCCTCGTCCAACTGCTCAAAAAAGTCCCGGACCTCCTCTGGCAACCCTTCTCTCCCCTCCAATAACCAGTAAGTTAAAAGGGCAACCACAGCCTCCTCCCCCATCGGCTCGTAGGTGATTGTAATATTCCGATACCGGACCGGATGGAGATACCGGTCTACCCCTTCCAATTGGGCCAACGGCAAAACTCCAAATCCAACTCTCATCTCTTCTCCTTATTTAAAAAGTCCCCGGACCTCCTCCCCAATCCTTCTCCGATTCTCCTCTTGGACAAAGAAAAAGTGGTCCCCCGGCAAAAAAATTGGTTTTACCCCCAACAACTCCCCCTGCCGGCGGACAATTTCTGGAGGAACTATCCGGTCCTCTTCCCCTCCAAATAAGAGGGGTTTCCCAGAGTAAGTTGCAAACTTTTCGGAGAAATCCTCATTTACAACCTGTTTAAAAGTCTCGTATAACTCCGGGAAGAGCCCCCGGCCATCTGGACTTACAAATAGGTTCCGGAGTCTCCCCAACCCCAACCGTTTTAACCCTTTAAAAATGTAAATTTTTAATTTGACCGGCCACGGTTTTGGAAGGGGAAGGCCAGCACTGGCCAATAGAATCAATTTGGGGGGGGTTAAGAGCAACCCAATTTTTCCCCCAAAGGAGTGGCCTACAATTCCATCGGGGATAAAACCTACCGCCCCCAAAAAGACCCTCACCACTGCACTATACCCAATACTGTCCAGTGGAACCGGCAGACCACTTCTCCCGAACCCCGGAAGGTCCAGATAGAGTTGTCGGTACCCTTGGAATTCAGACTGAAATATCTCCATTAACTCTTTCCGGGCCCCCCATCCGTGGAGAAATAGTAATTTTGGTCCAGTCGCCGTTGGGTTGATTAAATCGTAGCTAATTGGGAATTCCACCCGGTTCCAACTGACCACTTTTACCGCCAACCGATCCCTTTTTTTGAAATTCTATCCAAATTGGCGAAATTTTTTTAATAAGGTTTTTTTAAAAAAAAGGAGGGGGGGTTAGAAGAAATGCTTCTTTTTTAGGTGGTGGATGTAGGCGTCGATAAAGAGCTGTTTGAGGGGGGTTTGGGCTGGGGGAAGCTCTGGGGCTGAGGTAATCCGGACAATTGGCCGGTCTGAAACCACATCCCAAAAGCTGGTCTGGAAAGTATTCCGGATTACTCCAGCGGTGGGGTCCAGATAGTACCGGTCGGTATAGCTATACCGGTTATTCCAGATAAATTTTACAATTAACTGATTTCCCTCAATTTGATAAGTGCCGGTAACTGGCAATTTTTTAGTTCCAAACTCCACCCGCCCCCCCGGGAGCAGTTTAAACCACCCATCAATCCAATATCGGCCAATTAACCTTTCCCAACTGGTGTTGACCAGCCTTGGGTCTTGAACCTCCCGGTAGATGGAAAAGGTGATTGTTACAACCCGATACCGGCCCACTTGGGCCAATTGGGAGATACTTTCAGTAAATGTAGATTCAATTGTGGCCCCCCCAAACGTGACCAGATTCCCATCCTCCACAACTAAATTGCCATTTATTACCTGAAAGAGCCCCTGATAAAACCGGGTATACTGATTCAGTTTTGGGGAGTAGACATAATAGTCTACTATCCCGTCGGACCGGAAATCCCGATACCAACGGCTGGTCCAGCTGTCGAAAATCCGGTATGGAAGAAGATAGGCCAAATTGAGCCGAGGGGGGATATAGTTGGCGTATTGCCAGAAGTCAACCCAGCTATCGGTCACTTGCCCCTGCCGATTCAATGAGAACCCAACTAGAATTAACCCCACCACCGGGTCACTGGCTAATTTTTGGAAATAGGCGATGCGGTTTCCGTTGGAGTCGTAAATATTAATTGTCCCACTCTCCAGTTGGAGGACCAGTTTCCGCCCTTTGTAATAGAGCCGGGCAATTCCATTCTGGTCAAACTGGAACATTATTGGGGTATCGTCTACATAATTTTCATTTATAATGAAAGAGCGACCGGCCACCTCTTTCAATTCCACCGGCCGGAGGGGGTCCAGATAAATTTTTGGAGCGATTGGCTCCTCCAACCACTGGACCAAATAGGGGCGGTTTAACTCTTTTAAATGGTTTGAGCTCTGTTGAACCTTTTGGGGGGTAACTGGAGGGGTAACCGGTTTTAACTGTTTAGCTGGGGTATAGGAGGGGTAGTACCCCCCTTTTAAGTAGTAGGGGGGGTAGTTGGGGTTGGGATACCCAACTGGAACCACTTTCCGATAGACAGGGGATTGGGGGAGTTGATAGGGGGGGTGGGGAGAGTAGACTGGAGCCCGGTAGGAGTAGTAGGGGTAGCCAGTGGGGGAGGGATAGCGGGGATATTGGGAAGGGTAGCGGGAGATGGGTTGGGGGTATTGGGGAGAGTAGCGGGTCTCTGGCTGTTCGGGGGTGAAAGGGTAGGGTTGGGGGATGGAGTGTTGGGGATACTGGGGAGAGGTTTGGCTAAATTTGGGGGGCACAGGAGATTGGGGCCACCGGAATGGGGCTCCAGCTCCAGCTGGGTGAAGGGCTGGAGAGGGGAGGGAAACTCCCGGAAGGGGTCGGGCTTTGGGAGTTGGGGTTCCTTTTCCGGGGAGAGGGGCGGAAAGGGGTTTGGAAAGGGTCACCCCAGTTGAAGCCCCCGATTTTGGTTGGGGGGGTGAAGAAGGAACAATTTTTCTACTCCCTCCCCGTTGGACCCCTCCGGTTGCATCCCTTTTTACCCGGTTCCCTTCTCCAATTCTCTTCTCCTTTCCTCCCCCTTTTTCCCGGCTCATCAACTCTTTCGCCTCAGAATGGGCCTTCTTTTCCAACTCCCGGGGAACTTTTTTAACCCCTTCCACAATCTCTACTTTTATTGGGGTTGCTTGAGCCCCATCGGTAGTCATCTCCCGGACTACCGGTCTCCCCAACTTCTCTGTTACCTCTTCAATAGTGGGCTTTTTCCCTTTTACCTCCTCCAATTGGGGGGGTGGGGGGACAATCTCCCCTTTTACCCCGACATACTCCTTTGTATCGTTTAAAATTGAGACTATTTTTGGGGGTAACTCCGAAACATACTCCCGGCCCCATCCCAATAGAGCCAACACCCCAACTGCCAATACCCTTTTCACCGGTCCCTCCTTATCTCTAAATCTCCCCTATTCTACCAATTTTTGCCCCCGCCGAAGGGCAATCAAAACATCTTCAATCACCTCATCCAGACGACCATCTAAAATCTCCTCCACATACGGGTAATTCCTCCCGCTTCGGTTATCCTTCACCATTTGGTACGGGAAGAGAACATAACTCCGAATCTGGTGCCCCCAACCAATCTGGTCCTTTGGCTTCCCCTCCTCCTCAGCCCGTCGTTTCTCCAACTCCAACTCGTAGAGTTTTGACTTCAACATCTTAAACGCAATCTCTTTATTTTTGTGTTGACTCCGGTCCCGTTGGCAAGAAACAACAATCCCAGTAGGAAGGTGGGTAATCCGGACTGCACTTTCGGTTTTATTCACATGTTGCCCCCCAGCCCCACTGGCCCGGAAGACGTCAATCCGGATATCTTTTTCATTTATTTCAATATTGATATCCTCATCCACTTCCGGGGAGACTTGGACACTGGCAAAGGATGTGTGTCGCCGGTTGGAACTATCAAATGGGGAGACCCTTACCAGCCGATGGATTCCATTCTCCACCTTTAAATAGCCGTAAGCGTTCTCCCCTTTCACTAAAAAGGTGACACTTTTAATCCCCGCCTCCTCTCCAGCTTGGTAATCCATTAATTCCACTTTCCACCCCTTCCGTTCTGCGTACCGGAGATACATTCGGTAGAGCATTGAGGCCCAATCGTGGGATTCGGTTCCCCCGGCCCCCGGATGGATTGTTACAATCGCATTTTTTGGATCATTCTCCCCGCTCAACATTGTCTCAATCTCTAGCCCCCGGACCTTCTCTGCCAACTCTTCTGCCTCCTGGTGGAGGAAGGCCAATGTTTCCAAATCCCCCTCCTCTTCTGCCAATTGGACCATCTCCCGATTCTCCACTACCCCAGTGGAGAGGGTTTCAAACTGCTCCAATTTTTTTAAAATCCGATTCTTTTCCTGCTGAATTTTTGCACTCTCCTTTGGGTTATTCCAGAAAGCAGGGTCTTGTTCCAATTTTTCAATCTCCTGAAGTCGCCGACGCAACCCCTCTGGGTCTAAAATTTGTTCAATCCCCTTCAGCTTCCCCTCAAGACTCTTCATCAACTCGGTATATTCAAACTGCTCCATTCACACCACCCCTTTTTTGATAGAATTATAATTAACTGCTACTGAAAGAGGGGTTCTATGGAAGTTTTAAAAAGTCCGAGAGAGTTGCAACAATTCCGGGCCCAATTGAGGGAAAGCGTCGGTTTTATCCCGACAATGGGGGCCCTCCACAATGGCCACCTCTCCCTAATTGAGCGGGCCCGCCGGGAGAATCGGTTTATAATTGTCTCAATCTTTGTGAACCCGACTCAGTTCCTCCCCGGAGAGGATTTTAACCGGTATCCCCGGCGGACGAAGGCAGATTTGGAGATTTGCCGAAGGGCTGGAGTAGATGGGGTATTCCTTCCAACCCCAGAGGAGATTTATACCGGGGATGAGGTGGGGGTTCGGGCTCCAAAAGTGAAAGGGTATATTTTAGAGGGCCACTTTAGACCGGGCCATTTTGATGGGGTTCTACAAATTGTGAATAAACTCTTCAATCTGGTCCAACCCACCCGGGCCTACTTTGGGCGGAAGGATGCCCAGCAACTCTACTTAATTAAACAGATGGTTCGGAATTTTTACCTGCCGGTGGAGATTGTGGAGTGCGAGACAGTCCGGGACTCAGATGGGTTGGCGTTGAGTAGCCGGAACCTCTACCTCTCCCCAGAGGAGCGGAAGAGGGCTCTCTCAATCTCCCGGGCGTTAAAACGGGCGGCTAAACTTTCCTACAAAATAAAGGAGGTGGAACATCTCCGTCGGGAGATGGAGAAGGTATTGGAATTGGATCGACTGGAGTATATCGCCTTTGTAAACCGGGAGTTTGAGCCGATTGAAGAGATTGAACATAAAAATACAATTATCTTAATTGCCGGGTGGGTTGGGTCTACCCGGTTAATTGACAATATCTATATTTAAAAAGGGAGGGGGGACCCGGAGAAAAGGATTGGAGATGATTAGAGTACTTTTCGGAATTTTTATAGGGATTGGGCTCCTGTTTGGAAACTATTTAACAATTGGAACTGGCCCGATAAATGGTCTCTACTATCCCACTGCCACTTCAATTTGCAATTTTTTAAATAGGCGGGGGGGGCCGGTTAAATGCACCTCCTCCAGTTCAATTGGGAGCACTTATAATCTCTACTACCTCCAGCAGCGGCTCTACGACTTAATAATTGCCCAAGCCGATGCGGCGGCAGTGGCAATCCGGGGGGAGGGGGTTTTTAAAGGACACCCCTTTAAACAGTTGCGGGTTTTACTGGCCCTTTATCCTGAGTATTTTACAATTGTAAGCCGGCAGGGGAGTGGAGTTGGGGACTTTTTAGACCTCCGGGGCCGGAGAATTGGGATTGGAGACCCCCGATCTGGGACCGAAATTACATTTCAAAATGTGCTGAAATATAGCGGTATCTCCCAAAATCAGTTAAAAGTAAAAGTGTACGCAATCGGGGAGATGTCCAACAAATTAAGAAGGGGGATAATTGATGCCTTTCTCTTTGTGGTAGGGCACCCCAATTATGCGGTAAAGGAGAGTGTCTACTTATTGGGGAAAAGGGTAAAACTGGTCCCCCTCCCGGAGAATTTAATAGGGCGGTTGGTAAAAAGCCCCTACTTCTACAACCGGGGGGAGATTTTGGGGGCCGATTACGGATTGTCCGGGAAAACCCCAACAATTACTACAAAAGCACTTCTGCTGACGACAGCCGAAATGCCGGAGGAGGAGGC
>JBDONQ010000248.1:0-1917 GCA_039831255.1 Campylobacterales bacterium | reverse complement strand
ATTTGCCATATAATCTGCAGTAGCTTTTATCCAAAGCTATCCGGCGGTTATAAGTCGTTCCAGCTCTATTAATTTTCCTTAATCTTTCAATATGCAGGTTAAAATCATCTTTTTAACCTCAAACAACCATTCCAGTTTTTTCTCTCGCTTCTCTGCTTTTATATACTACTTAATTACTTCAACCGGTGCACCACCCACTGTTGCTTTACTCCAAAGTGTAGGCAGTTTCTTTTTTAAGTCTGGAAATTCCTCCCATATTCCTATCTATTGTTTCTAGTTTCTATATCTCCCTCTTTCGTTACCTGTTGTATTGGCTCTTTTAATTTTTCCCAATTTCCCCTACCCCACTAATACTTTTCTTCTATATTCAAGGTCCCAAACAATGTGACATTTTCAAAGGTTTTCAACGGAGACAAACTCCCGAAAATCTTTATCTATGGTTGAACCCCTCCGGACAACTCCAAAGGTCTTAAATTAATTTCCCGTAAATTTATCTTGAAAAGTGTATCCCCTTTCCCATTCCCTCCATCAAGCTAACTCTCATAATTCCGGCGGTGCTTATCCCAGATAAATTTAAACAATTTCACCTTCCCTTTAAAGGGGTGCCAAATCTAAGATTGTTTAATTATTTTCCGACTTTTAGTTACTTTTTTTAGATAATCTGTTTATTTGTTCCTTTGAAGAGATAATTAGTCTGTTTTTTTTACTTCAACGGTTGCCCTTTAGCACACCTCCCCGGACCCTACGGCTTCCCCCATCCCTCTTTACAACAGAGTTATCGCAGTATACTCGCGGGGTTATTGCCATTTTTTTAAATTAATATATCACAAATAGCCAATACCCAAAGTCAAATCCCTCTCCCTTTTAAAAGAAAGATTCAAAAAAGATTAGCTAGAGAATGGAATAATGGGATTGCATTGGAAGGGGAGCTGGACTATCCTCCCACCCTTCTCCCTCTTCCTTCCCTACAACCTTCCGTGAGCTACCCCGCCTTAAAAGGCGGGGCTTCCTGCTTCACAGGTAGATGACTAGTCTGTATAAACAGACCCCGCCAGAGCTACCTCCACAGCCATTAATTCGGACTGCTCCAGCCCTACTTTTTATCGGCTTAACTTGGTTATCGCTATTAAAATAAAATTTATAAAAAAATTCAAACGGAAATTAAATTTCCGAGAATTTTTTTATCCACCGCCTTAAAAGGCGATAGTTTCGGCGGGATTTGCTAAACCTTCTCCCCAATTTTCTTTAAAACTTCCCCGACCCTTTCCCTTAAAACCGTTCCAAAATTTTTAAAATCACTCCGACAATCACATTGGCACTGGTTACAAACACGAAAAAATGCCCCTCTTCAAATTTCCGGATAAAAATTTTCTCCCCATTTTCGACTAGCACATTTGTAACGTCTGTCTCCAATAACGGAATCACCCGTTGCAGTTTTTCGAGGATTTGGGAGTCATCATACCGGGAGTCTTTCAACTCCACCCGCTCTATCACTTGTTGGTCAAGGTCGATAATGTAGTATCCAATTGCCCCTTTTACCCGGTTCAGTTGCCCTATAATTTGCTCTACCCGTTTAACCATCAGAGCCCCTTTGAAAAAATTTAGCCACCCCACCTTTTAAAAACCGGAACTCGACTGCCGGGGAAAATTATACAAAATAACCCCTCCGTTCGGCTCCCCTTCCCCGGGGTTGGCTATTGTGCCTCTTCAATATTTTTAATTAAATTATTCAGGGCACTGACCAAAAAGGGAATTACCCCTTTTAAATCGGCATCTGTCGCTTCAATTTTGGCCAAGATTTCCACAATATCCCGGAAAAAGTCTTGATGGGAGATTTCCCCCGCCTTCAGTTGAGCTATCTTTTCTTTTAGCAAGTCTTTTTGGACCACATTTCCCATCAGATACTCCTTTCTCTAT
>JBDONQ010000272.1:0-6832 GCA_039831255.1 Campylobacterales bacterium | reverse complement strand
TACTCACGCATCTACCACTCCACCTCATCCAAATCTGAACTGCTGTGAACTACCCCCGCCTAAATGGGGGAGCTTCCTGCTCCGTAGGCAAATGACTCGTAGACCACTCTATTGAGTGTTCCGCCGCCAGGGCTACCTCCACAGGCATCAATTCGGACTGCCCTAGCCCTACTTTTCCTCAGGTTAACTTGGTTATCGCTATTAAGATATTTTTAACAAAATTTATAAAAAAATTCAAACGGAAATTAAATTTCCGAGAGCTTTTTTATCCGCCTTTCATCACCGCCTTAAAAGGCGATGGTTTCGGCGGGATTTGCTAAAAAGGGTCCGGCGAGCTACCGGTTTAAACTACAGGCGGATGGGGTTCCATTTACCCCATAAATTGGCTGAATCATCTCATTTCCGGCTAAATCTTGTTCCAATACATAATTGATAAATTTGAGGACTTTTTTTGCAATCCGCTGGAACTCCTTCCCACTCTCACTCTCCGGATGGGCCACTACAACCGGTTTCCCCTCATCTCCCCCTTCCCGGACCGCCGGTTCAATTGGAATTTTCCCCAATACCTCAGTATTGTACCGATTGGCCAACTCCTCCCCGGCTCCAGACCCAAAAATGTCATATCTATTTCCGCAGTTGGGACAGATAAAGCCACTCATATTTTCAATAATTCCAGCAATTGGAATATGGAGCTGTTTAAACATATCCAAACTCCGCTTTGCGTCATCCACCGCCACTTTTTGAGGGGTTGTAACAGCTACCCCGGCGGTAACTGGGACCTGCTGGGCCATTGTCATTTGGGCATCCCCAGTTCCGGGGGGCATATCAATTACCAACACATCCAACTCCCCCCAATCCACATCTTCAATAAATTGTTGAAGGGCCTTTGTCAACATCGCCCCCCGCCACATTAACGCTTTCCCCTCCGGTAGGAGATTCGCCATTGAAATAAACTGAATCCCGTAATTTTCAAAAGGTTTTACTTTATTTCCAATCACCTCTGGCCGCCGGTCCTGCATCCCCAGCATCCGGGAGACATTGGGACCGTAGATATCCCCGTCCAAAATTCCAACCCTTTTCCCCTCCTTTGCCAGTGCCAGTGCCAAATTGACTGCCACTGTTGATTTTCCAACCCCCCCCTTTCCACTACTAATCATTACAAAACTTTTCACTTGGGGCATTTTATTGACCCCCCGGGAGCTGGTTTGTCGGGGTTTCTTCGGCCGGATAATTTGGGTAGTTCCCTCAATTCCAATCTCCCTCAACTTCTCGACTGTGGCGTTGTGGAGCTGTTGGGCCACCTGGTCGTCGGCGGAGGGGATTTGGTAAGTGATAATCGCCTGTCTCTGGTCTTCGCTAACTTCAATCTCTTTTACAAACCCAAAATCTACAACACTCCGTTTAAAACCTGGATAGATAACCTCTTTCAATTTTTCCCGAATTTGCTGTTCCATTTGGAAACCTCCTTACTTTTTCGGGGGGTTATAATCTTTTCCAGCTCCGATGTCAAGGGGAAGAGATCAAGAAAAAAGGGGGAGAGGAGTCACCACTGCATCCCTAAATTAAACTCAAACCGCTGAAGGTCGTCGTCGGGGGAGTGGATTACCGGCCAAGCCCAAGTGAAAGTGATTGGGGCCATTGGGGTAATCCAGTTTATACTAACCCCGTAACTACTCCGGATTATATCGATAGAATCGACCCCAATCCCTCCGTAATCGTAGAAGAGGGAGAGCCACATATGCATCTTTTCACTGAGGGGGGTTGCAACGGAGGGGGAGAGGATAAATTCCCGATACCCCCCAATCTCATTCCCATTTTTATCCCGGGGGGAGATGGAGTACCACTGATACCCCCGGATTGTCCCGTATCCCCCCAAATAGAACCGCTCATTTAGCGGAGTGTAGCCCAAATCTTTAATATATCCCACTTTTCCAAAAATCCGAAAAACCGCCTCGGTTTGGTAGTAGTCATCCAGTAACGGATGGTAGTATTTCCCGTTTAACAAAATTTTCCAGTATCTATCATCCCCCCCAAACCCGGCAACCTCCCAACTTCCCCCCAAATCTACCCCAGTAGTTGGGAAGTAGAAATCGTCTGTATCGTTGTACCGGGCTGAAAGGGTAACTGCCCGCTTAATTGTGTCTGGGCGGATATCTTCTAAATCTTCGGCGTAGTCGGAGAGTTTGTCGTGGGAGTAGTAGTAGGTGACAGAGGTGGTAAAGTTGGGGGTCCACTCCCGCCCCCCTCCGATATACCATCCCCGGGAAGAGGAAGTGTAGCTGAGGGCCTCAGTTTGGCTATCGAAAAGTCCAAATCGGAAAGAGTATGGGGTGTCCAAAACACTGGGGTTTAGAAGGTCGAATTTGTAGTAAGAGTATTTGGAGGAGATATTGGCGGAGAGGGTGACACTTTGGCCAGTTCCAAAGATATTCCGCTCCCGGAGCGACCCACTAAATCCCCACTTTGCGTAACTTCCGTAAGAGATTCCGGCGGTTAAACTCCCGGTCAGCCCCTCCTTTACCTCCACATCCAGATTCAGCAGATGGGGGGCGTACTGCCTCTTTTTAATTTTCACTTTTTCAAAGTAGCCGCTCCGGAGGAGTTTCCGTCGGCTCTCTTCCAATTTTCTATAACTGAATCTCTCCCCCGGTAATAGATAGATATACCGGCGGATTACCCGGTCCATTGTCTTCTGATTTCCCCGGATGTAGACCCGATGGATATAGTAAATCTCCCCGGGTTCCACTTGATAAGTGATTGAGACCCACCCCCCCTCTTTTTTAAATTGGGGGACCACTTTTGGAAAGGCGTACCCTAAATTTTGAAAAGCGTGGGAGATATTCTCAATATCTTTTTGGATTGCAGAAATATTGAAGTATTTCCCGCTCTCCACTTTCAATTCCGGCAATTTTACTTTTATTTCAGGGGGGTAGGAGATTGAAACCCCCTTTACCCGATACTGGGGCCCCTCTGAAACTTGGTAGATAATATCGGCAAAGTAACTATCCCGGTTTACCTTTGCAAAAGGGGCGGAGACATTGGCATCCATATACCCCCGGTTGTAGTAGAATTCCCGAATCTTTTTCCAATCCTTTGGCAATTCAAACAGCTTCAACTCCCCGGGGTTGGTAAATGGGAGGAGACTCCAGAACCCCCGGGGCCGGTTGGTCAACTCTGGCACAATCTCCTCCCTATTTTCCGGGGAGGCCCCCACCAAATCCACCTCCCGGATTGGAACTTTTTCCCCTTTTGAGACAACTATTGTTAAATCGACTAAATTCCCTCTGGGGTACTCCCGACTCTCCACCTCAATAAAGGTCCCCAAATACCCTTTCGCCCGGTAGTATTCCTCAATAAACCGCTTCATCTTCTCTATTGCGGTGGGGCTATATAGTTGCCCCTGCCGGAGGAGAATCCCCTTTTCCTCCATCAATTTTTGCAAATCTTCCGGCACATTTTTAAACTTTATTTTCCCAATTGTCGCTTTTTCAATAAACCGGAATTTTAAAACTCCCCTCTCCGGGTCCCAGTAAGCCTTAATTTGCCGAAAATAACCGGTCCGGTAGAGATTTACTATCGATTGGTCCACCTTCTCCAATGAAAATTCCTCCCCCTCCCGGACCCTCAACTTCATTTTCGCAGTAACAGGGGAAATTTGGTGTAACCCCTCCAACTGGAGAATTTGAATAGTCACCGCCGATAGCCCTATCGGTAGCAGGGCAGTTAATACCCTCCTCATTGAACTCCTTAATATGAGAGATTGAATTGGGGGTATTTTAACCAATTTTGGTAGAATTCCCCCAGTTTTCAACCCTTTTTAAAAGAGAGAGTGGGGGCAATGGAGTTTATTGCTGTCTCAGACTATTTAAAACAGGTGAAACGGGTTGCTGAACAGGGGGCCCAACTTCAAATGAACCTCTACATCTGGGGGGAAACGGGGACTGGTCGCCACTTTTTAGCCCACTACATTGGAAGTTTGGCTCCGATAAAACCCTTAATTCTGGAAGGAAAAGAGCTGGAGCGGTTCCAGAGCCAGAATCGGTTTGTAATTGGAATTGGGGAGACCCCCCTCTCCACCCTCCCAAACCGGGGACTCTTCGACACAGATATCTACCTCTCCCCCCTCCGGGAACATCCGGAAGATATCCCCGCTTTTTCCACCCATTTCCACAGGGAAGCCCTCCGGACTCTCCGGTTAAAGAGGGATTTGCCCCCCTTCTCTCCAGATCTCTCCGAAAACCTCCACTCTTTAAAACGGCAAATTTATCGGCTACTTTTAACCCCTTCAACCCTCCGGGAATTTGAGGAGTGTTGCTACAACTTCTTTAGAATGTCCCCCTCCTACCGGTGGCAAGAGTTGGAAATTGGGTTCACCCGGGGGATTCTCTGGGGCGCTAGAGAGTTGTTTAAAACAAAAGTGAAAATTTCCCAAAAACTTCGAATAAACCGGGTCACTTTAACAAAAAAGATGAAAGAGTTGCTGGATGGATAGGGTGGATCGGGAGATTTTGGAGGTGGCCCTTGAGTTGGATATTAATCCGTTGGTGGTCTTCAATCGGGAGGGGGAGTTAATCTACTACAACCGGGAAGCGGAGATTCTCCTTTCCTATATAGAGAAGCGGGAGTTGTTCCAATTTGCAGTGGAGAGAAGCCCCACCCCCCCGGAGACCCTCTCCCTCCAATTCCAACGCCTCCGGTTGAAGGAGCTCCATTTCCGGGGGTATTGGGTCTCTGTTTTAAAGAATAGGTACCTTCTCCTCCGGCTCTTCATTGGAACAGAGCCGGCCCCCCGGCAATTGGAGGGGCTGGAGTTGGTCGATTTAACCCTCTTTTTAGAGTGGTTTATCGAGTATAGCCGGCTCAAAAATCCCAATATCCTCTTTACCACCCAACTGGACCCGACAATTCCCCCGTTCTACTTCCAGAAGCGGGAACTGTTCCAACTCCTCCAGCAGTTGATAGAGGGGGAGGGGGAGCTCCAAATTGGGACCAAAATTTTAGTGGGGGAGTATTTAAAAATTGGGGGAGAGAAGTTTGGGGCGGTGGAAATTCGAATAACTGGGGTCCAAGAGAAGGGGGTAGAATCCCCACTCAATTGGGAGGAGGTGGAAGGGGGGTATCGGATAAAACTACCACTAATTAAGGAGCAGAATGAAACTGATATTTTTCGATAGTGAAACCACTGGGAATGGCCCGGAGGACCGGATCTGCCAGTTCGCCTATATTGTTACAACCCCGGAATTGGAGATTGAGGAGGTCCATTCGGAGTTGGTGAAACCCCCGGTCCCAATCGGGTTTGAAGCAATGGCGATCCACCACATTACCCCGGAAATGGTGGAGCAGGCCCCCCCAATCCGGTTTACAAAGGGGTATAAACGGCTAAAGGAGTTAAATGACCGGCGGAATATTTTAATCCTCCACAACGCCCCTTACGATTTGGAGATGTTGAAGCGGGAGGGGTTTAACCCCTATTTCCAGATTATCGACACTTTTAGAGTTTTAAAGCACCTAATCCCAGAGGGGAAGTTTGGACTCCAGTACAACCGGTACCGGTTGGGGCTCTACCGGGAGGAGGGGGAGTTGCAGAAGCAGTTGGGGGTAGAGATTCGGCCCCACGACGCATTGGGGGATGTACTGGTCCTCTACCTTCTAGTTCGGTATCTGGTCAGGGAAGGGCATCCGATTGAAGAGTTGTTGAAACTAACGAAAAAGCCAATTATTTTCGACCGGTTCTATACTGGGAAATACAAGTTTAAACCGATTTTGGAGGTGTTGGTGGAAGATCCGGAATATATCGAATTTCTGTTGGAGGAGGGGGGGATTTCGGAAGATCTCCGGACCTCAATCCTCCACTATCGGCAAAAGTTGGCCCAAAAACCGATTTACCGGTTTAAATTTGGAAAATACACCGGAATGACCCCAGAGGATGTGGCTGAGGTGGAGATAGATTACCTTTGGTGGGCCCTCCACAATATGGGGGGGATTTCCGACGGATTCCGGGCCCGAATCCGGGAGATTTTAAAAGAGCGGGGATACCTTCGCCGGTAACCCCTGCCGGCACCCCTTTTGATAGAATAGTTTAAAAACGGGTTTGAAGGAGTTGAGAGAGATGCGGATTGAGATGCTCTATTCCAAAATCCACCGGGCGGTGGTAACAGATGCCAATCTAAATTATGTCGGCTCAATCACAATCGATAGGCAGTTAATGGAGGCGGCTGGTTTAATAGAGGGGCAAAAAGTGGATGTGGTCAATATTAACAATGGGGAGCGGTTCTCCACTTATGTAATTGCCGGGGAGCCGGGGAGTGGGGAAATTTGCCTAAATGGGGCGGCAGCCCGGAAAGTGGCAATTGGGGACCGGATAATTATAATTGCATACGCTTCAATCGAGTGGGAAGAGGCGAAGAGGTTTAAACCGAAGGTGATTTTAGTGGATGAGGAGAATCGGATTTTTGCAACCGGAGAAAATTTGAGAGAGGAGTAGCGGATGTTTGGAAATTTGGATTTAAATCAACTTCTCCAGCAACTCCAACAGCAGTTGGAGGAGGAGAAGCAGAAGAGTTACACTGCCTCCAGTGGAGGGGGGGGTGTGGAAGTGACCTTAAATGGGGAGTTGGAGGTGACCAATTTAAAGATTGACCCCTCCCTCCTGGAGGATAAGGAGAGTCTGGAGATTTTACTAATTACTGCAGTTAATGACGCAATTAAAATGGCAATTGAAGATAAACGGGCGTCGGCTTTCCGGCTCTTTGGGCCATTTCAGCCGGGAGGGGAGAAGTAGACTGGCTAGGCGGTTTCTATTTAAAGGGGTAGTTCAAGGGGTTGGATTTCG
>JBDONQ010000159.1:0-6876 GCA_039831255.1 Campylobacterales bacterium | reverse complement strand
ACAACCCCTACCCTCATTGGAGGAGCTCCAACTTATAATTTTCGATTACTGGATTGGCCAGCAGTTTATCGGCCATTTTCCGGACCATATCCAACGCCTCTTCCGGGGTTTCCGCCTCCACCTCCACAATTATCTGCTTTCCAACTCGAACATCTTTAACCCTACTAAACCCCAAATTTTCTAGTGCGTGGTGGACCGCTTTCCCTTGGGGGTCCAAAACCCCCCTTTTCAAATGGACATCTACCGCTACCCTCATTTTTGCTCCTTTAATCTCTTTAGAATCTCCCGGTAGGACTCCCGGATATCTCCCAAATCGAACCGGAACAGGTCTTTATCCATTTTCCGGCCACTCTCCCTATCCCAGAGTCGACAGGAGTCAGGGGTAATCTCATCGGCCAAAATTATATTTCCAGCCGAATCTTTTCCAAACTCAATTTTAAAATCGACTAGAATTAGCCCCACTTTCTCGAAAAAGTGTTGAAGAAATTGATTTACCCGTCGGCCATATTCCCGGAGTTGTTCCAACTCTTCCCTACTCTGGACCAACCCCAAAATAAGGGCGTGGTCGTCGTTGATTAACGGATCCCCCAACTGGTCATTTTTATAATAAAACTCCACAATTGGGAATTGCAACTGTTTTCCCTCCGGCAACCCTAATCGCCGGGCCAGACTGCCAGCTACAATATTCCGAACTACAACTTCAATTGGGATAATCTCCACCCGTTTTACCAACAGCTGGGTAGGGGAGAGTTGCCGGATGTAATGGGTCGGAATTCCAACCTTCTCCAACGCCTCAAAAATAATTGCGGTAATTCCACAGTTGAGGGCCCCTTTCCCCTCCGCTTCACTACTCTTCTCCCCGTTGAAGGCGGTTAAACTATCTTTAAATTCGCAAATCACCTGTTCTGGGTCCTCAGTTTTAAAAATCTTTTTCGCTTTTCCTTGATAGAGTAACTCCATTGGAACCCCTTTTTTATTTTCAATTATAGCAATCACCGGTTAATCTGCCAGAATAGGGGAATTTTACCGGAATTTTAAATTCCAATAAACAGGAAAAAAGGGAAGCCCTCCAAAATTTAAGCCCCGAAAAATGGTAATATTTTTTAAAAAGGGTAGTTATGGGTCAAATAACCCCTTTCTGGAAGCGGTTGGATTGGTGGTTAATAATTATGATTCTCCCCTTCATTGGAATTAGTCTCTTTTTAATTTCCGAAATCTCCTACAAACTCTATTTAAAAGAGCTTTTCTACATTGGAGTTGGGATTGGGGCGTTTGTATTTCTCCTTTTTATCCCAATCCGGAAACTCCTCTGGATAATTCCATTCCTCTACTGGTTCAATGTCCTTCTATTGGTGTTGGTGGATTTGGTAGGGGTCCGGAAATTGGGGGCCCGCCGATGGTTGGAGATTCCGTTTACCCCGTTCACAATTCAGCCCTCTGAATTTATGAAAACAACCCTTCTATTAATGCTGGGGTATATGATTTACCGATACCCTCCCCGGCCAGTTTACACAATAAAGGAGTTTTTCTACCTCTCCATCTTTATAATTATTCCGTTTTTATTAATTGCGAAAGAGCCCGATTTGGGAACCGCTTTAATTACATTAATTGTCGGGTTTGGAGTTCTCTTTATAATTGGGGTTGATAAGCGGGTCTGGATTGGGGTCGCAATTGCAACGGCAATTGCAATTCCCATCGGGTACAAATATCTGTTAAAAGATTACCAGCGGAAACGGATTGAGACTTTTTTAAATAAACCCACCTACCATGTGAAGCAGTCGATTATTGCAATTGGAAGTGGAGGGTTAATTGGAAAGAGTCGGGAGGGAGCTACCCAAACCCAGCTTAAATTCCTCCCAATCGCCAGTAGCGATTTCATTTTCGCCTATCTGGCGGAGCGGTTTGGATTTATTGGAGCCAGTGGGGTAATTCTCCTCTACTTTCTGCTAATTATCTACCTATTGACAAAAGCGGAACAGTTGAAAGAGGATTATGTTGCAAAAGTAGTTTTAATCGGGATAGGATTAATGATTTTTGTCTACTCTTATGTAAATATTGCAATGACAATCCGGTTGGCCCCAGTAGTTGGGGTACCCCTCCCCTTTATCAGTTACGGGGGGACCAGTTTCTTTAATCTAATTCTATTAATTGCTGTTGTAGAGAATCTGCTGGCCCGCCGGGGGGAGTTTCTCCACTCCTACGGGACCAAGTAGCCCCCTACCCCAATTATCGGGCTAAGCTACTCAGAAAAGTTGGGCTAATATATTTAGTAAAAGCGTCCAAATTTTTCCGAACATATGGGTTATTGGAAACCTCAACCCCAGCCACTTTTCCCAACATTCCAAAGGCTTCAGCCACTGCCATCTCCCCTTTCCGTTGGAAAGCCACATTAAACTCTTCTTTACAATCTTTTCCAATTAACCGTTCAAAGAGTTTGGCAACATCTTTTTCACTCTTTTGAAATTGGGTTTCATCCACTTTTATCATCCCTTTTAAAGCTGGGTGGTGGGCGTAACTTCCAACAATCCATTTAACCAGTAACACTTTATCGGCGTTGGTAGTATGATTTACAAGGCATTCCCCCAAATCCCCTCCAAAGAGTAACCCCACTGCAATTCCAACTGAGGCTAATATTTTTTTCATCTTTAACTCCTTTTTCTTAACTTCATTAATTCGATTAAGGAAATTTTAGAGGAAAAAGATTGAGCAAATATTAAATTTTTTCCGAAATTATCGAATTTTTTATCGAAAGATCTCAATTAATTTTGGATTAAAAATTGATGAAGAGAAGATTAAATTTTTAAATTTCACCTACAATTAATCGACCCGCAATTTTCGGCATAATTACCGGAAAAGGGTAAAAAGGAGAGCAGTTGAAACTCTATTTTAAATACCTGTTTAGACTCTATCTGAAGAACTTTACAACACTATTAATTGGAATTTCCCTCCTCTATTTAATTGTAGATTTGGTGGGCCACTACTCCCAACTCCCCAACTCCTCCAACCTTCAAATTCTCTACAGCTACTACACCCTCCTTTACGGTCTAGATTTCCTCTATCCGTTGGCCCTTCTCTTCTCCTTTTTAGTAACCCTCTATCAGCTAGTTCGCCGGAATGAGTTGGTAATTTTTTACAGCAGTGGGTTCCGGCGTCGGGATTTATTAAAACCCTTTTTTTTAATTGGAGGGGGAATAACCCTCCTCTTTTACTTTTTAGACTCCACCCAGTTCGCCTACTCAATTGAGAGGGCGAAAGGGATTTTAAAAGGGGAACAAATCTGGAGAAGTGGGAGTTACTTTTTAAATTGGAAAGGGAAAGCGGTCTCAATCGGGGAGCTAAATCCAATTGTTGGGAAAGCTGAACAGGTCACCCTTTTCTACTTCTCCCCCTCCAATCGGTTGGAAAAAGTGGTAAAAGCCCCCACCGCCCGGTTCAATGGGGAGGAGTGGATTGCCCCAGAGGTGGAACTTCTGCAACTTTCCGAAAATCGCTGGGAAAAGGGGAGGGTTAAAAATTTTCATTTTTTAAAGGAATTTAAACCAAAAGTGGTCTCCAATTTAAAGTCTGTGAATACAATCTCCTTCACCGACGCCCTCTACGCCCTCCGATACTTTAAAAATTTGGACACAAATCAGATTTTATCAATAGCCCTATTTAAATTGACCACTCCACTGGTCATTCTATTCACAACAGCCCTACTTTTTTTAATCGCCCCAATTCAGATTAGAATCGGAAATCTCTCCCTCTTTATGGTAAAATCGGCCCTATTAGGGGTCTTCCTTTGGGGAATTCAGCTTCTCCTCTTTAAATTTGCAAAACAGGGGGTCCTCTCCCCTTACTGGATGGGGGGGGTGGTAGTAGGGGTTGGGGTGGTATTACTCTATTTTTTAAAAAGGAGATAATATGGAGTACCGATTAATAGAAGAGGGTGCTAAAAGATTCGGAACCCCCCTCTATTTGTACGACTTAGATTTCTGCCGAGCCCAATTCCAAAAATTGAAAAGGGCTTTTAAAGGGCGGAAGGCAATTATCGCTTACGCTGTAAAGGCCAACTCCAATTTAAGTTTGTTAAAACTGTTTGGAGAAGAGGGGAGTGGGGCCGACTGTGTCTCAATTGGGGAGGTAAAAAGGGCCCTTTTGGCTGGGATTGAACGGTATCGGATTATTTTTAGTGGAGTTGGAAAAGGGAGGGGGGAGATTGAAGAGGCGTTAAAGTTGGGGATTTTAATGATAAATTTGGAAAGTGAACCGGAGTTGGAGTTGGTGGAGGAGGTGGGAAAGGAGTTGGGAATTGAGGCCCGAATCTCTATTCGGGTAAACCCAGATATTGACCCCCAAACCCACCCATACATCTCCACTGGGCTTCACTCCAATAAATTTGGGATAGAAATTGAGGAGGCAAAACGGCTCTATCTGAGGGCCCACAAATCCCCCTACTTAAATCCAATTGGAATCCATTTCCATATTGGAAGTCAGTTGACCAATCTGGCCCCAATTGGGGAGGCGACGGAGAGGGTAGCAACTCTGGTCCGGCAGTTGAGGGCGGTTGGAATTGAGTTAAAATTTTTCGACGTGGGAGGGGGGTTGGGAATCCAGTACCGGGATGAGGTGGAGATTGACCCTTACAAATACGGCCAGACAATCCTCCGGAGTTTAAAAGGGTTGGATTTAACAATTATTTCCGAACCTGGTCGCTATTTAGTCGGAAATGGGGGGTATTTTGTAACAAAGGTTCTCTATGAAAAGCGGACCCCCAAAAAGCGGTTTGTAATTGTGGATGGGGGGATGAATGATTTAATCCGCCCTTCCCTCTACAACGCTTACCACAAAATTGAGGTGGTGGGGAAGATGGAGGGGAATCGGGAAGAGTGGGAACCGGCAGATATCGTTGGCCCAATTTGTGAAAGTGGGGATTTTCTCGGAAAAGGGGTCCCCCTCCCAAAAACTGAACCGGGGGATTTAATAGTGGTCCACTCCGCTGGGGCCTACGGTTTTACAATGGCCAGTAATTACAATACTCGCCCTCGACCCGCCGAAGTGGCAGTGGAGGGGGGGAAATTCCGATTAATCCGCCGGCGGGAGCGGTTGGAAGATTTACTGGCCCCAGAGATAGAGTTCCTCCGTTAATCCCCCTCCCCTTTTCCAGCAGGTCCCATTTTTAGGGCAGAAAATTGGTAAAATTGGGCAGTTTTTCAAAAGGGGCCCAATGGAGATTAAAGAACAGTTGAGGCAGGATGAGGAGTTAATTGTAAAAGTATTTCAACTGGAGCGGTTTCTCCGGAAGCATAAGTGGAAATTGATAATTGGGGGGGGTCTACTGGTGGGAGGGGGGTTGGGGTATCAAATCTACAGCTGGATTCAAAGCCGGCGACTGGAGGAGGCCAACAAACTTTTATACAAAATTGAGACTCAAATTGGGTTGTCCCAACAACAGAGGAGGGACTTGGAGCAAGAGTTGGGAAAATTGGCCCCCAAATTGGAGGAGTTGGAATTATTAAAAAGTAAAAATCCAGCCGACTGGAAAAGGGTTCAGGACCCGATTTTAAAACAGATAGCCCAATATAAATTGGCTGTCCATTCGGGCCGGATTGAGCAGTTGGAGGGGTATCTCTACAACCCCCAATACTCCCTTTTAAAAGGGCAAGTTCGATTTCTGCTCATCTACCTCTATTTAAAAGAGGGGGAGCGGGAGAGGGGAGTAAAGCTCTACGAAGAGATAAAGGATCCGGGGATTAAATCTGCTGCAAAACTGCTCCTCCATCAGGGGCTTTTAACTACCCCTAGGGAGAAAGGAGGAGAGGGTGAGTAGAGGAGCCCTTTTCCGGCGGATAATTGGGAGAATTGGAATCGGAGGGGTAGTTCTCACTTTTTGGGGGTGTTCAAATCAGCCCCATTTCCAACCGGAGCTGGTCTACCCTCGCCATTTGAAGAGTTGGAGCTCTCCTTTTCTCTACGACTACACCTATCAGACTAAAACTTTCAGGGCTGGGACCCTCTTTTTTAAACCACTCTTCTACAATCGGAAAGGGGAAGAGTTGGGAGAATTTCGAATGGTGGGCCCCGGATTGGCGGGAAAGGGGAATCGGTTAAAAGTTTTGGAGACCGGGAAAGTTTACACCCTTCCAGCCCCAGTTTTAAGGGCGACCCGCCACCGGGAATTGGTCGCTTTTCTGCTGACCAACAACGGGTACGGGGTTTTAAACCTCTCCACCGGAGAGATTACCTTTTACCAGACTGGGGAGCAACAGTTTGCCGGAAACTATTTGGGAACCGCCCCCCTCTTCTACCAACAATTAATTTTTTTCCCATTGTTGAGCGGGGACGTGGTCGCCTACGATTTGAAGAGTGGGAGGGTTTTAAATCGATTTGTCGTCTCCACCTCCAACTCCCCCTTTTTAAACTCAATCCTCTATTTAGCGGTAATCGACGACTCCCTCTATGCCGCCACTCCGACCCGGATTATTCTCTTTGCCCCCCACTATTTTTATGACCAGACCCTCCCAATAAAACACATCCTCCAGTACAATAAAAATCTCTATATCTTCACCAGAGAGGGGGAAATTCTAAAATTTAAACCGGGGTTAATTCGGGAAAAGAGTCAAAAATTGAAGTTTGCCCAGTTGATAGCCCCCACAATTTGCAATCAAAAAATTTACACAGTTGAGCGGTACACCGGTTATTTAATTGAGATAGACCCGGAGAGTTTGGAGTATCTGGTCTTCGATGGCCCAAAACTGGACCTTCGGGACCCAATCCGGTTGGAGGGGTGTAAAATTTATAATGGGCCCCGGGTTTACTCTCTGGAGTAAAAGGAGGAGAGATGGTGCTGGTGGATATTGGGAATAGTCGGTTCCACATTTGGGAAAACGGGTTTAT
>JBDONQ010000157.1:0-1934 GCA_039831255.1 Campylobacterales bacterium | reverse complement strand
TCCCTTTTTCTCCATCAATATTGATAATTAAACAGCGATTTCCCTCTTTTTGCTGTTGAAGATAGAGGTCTTCAGCTTTTTTATAGTTGGGAAGAAATTGGGCATACCATTTCTCCCCCCTCTGTTTCAATTTTAAAATTAGAACTTTTTGGGTCCTCTTTTCCAACTCCTCATCAAATGAATATTTCCGGAAGAGGAGGTACTTATTCTCCTCCTTTGTGAGAAGGGTTCCCAAATTTATTTGATTGAGACAAGTTTCGCAAATATAGGTGCCCACATCCTCTTTTTTAAGCCAAGGGTATTGGATTAAATCTTTCTCCTTCATCTTTTTCCCGGTCCGGGCTTTGCACAATTGACAGATTGTATCGTCAGTTTCAGCATTTTCAAAAACATCCATTACCGGGTCTCCCTCCCCAAATAGAAACTGGTAATGTTTTTGAAGTTTCCCCAGCTCCAACTCCTGGCGGATTATTTCGGTAAACTCTTCCCGCTTTCTCCGCTCCTTTTTTAGCTCCTCCGGGACCTCTTCCAATAGAGCCACATCCTTTACCTGCTCAAAACTTACCTCAAACCCCTTTAACATTAACCCGTTTAATCCAAAAAACTGCTCCCGGAAGTAGTCGTTTACATCCTCTCGGAACTCCTCTAGAACTTGGGCCCAATCTTTCCGATTATTTGGGGCAAAAATTGTAAACTGGCCAGCGGCGGCTCTAATTACAAAGCCGTCAAACTCCTCCGCCAACCGCCAAGCGAGAAAGTAACTGAGCAGTTCCACATACGCAGACCGGCTCCGGAGCATTTTTGGAGCCCCTTTTATTGTCAACCGCCGGAAGATAAAGTCCTGAATTCCCCAGAAATCCCCGACAATCATCAGTAACTCTTTTTCCCCCTTCTTCCCCTTCCCTGCCAACATTCCAATCTCTTCCAACTGCCGTTGGTAAAAGAGGGTTGTGGTTCTGCACGGGTCCATTGCCTCCCGGGACTTCCCATTCTCCGGATACTGGACCGGGTAGAGGGCTGTCAATTGGAAGTTGTACCAGTTGGGGAAACGGCTCTCCTTTGAAAAAGCCCAAAACCCCTCCTTTTTCTGAAGCTCTTCCACTTTTTTCTCCAAATCCTCCTCCCCTTTTACCTCCTCCGGTCTCCACTCCAGTTGGTAACACCCTCCTTTCTCCCCTCTCTTCAATCCCTTCTCCCCCTCCTTCACCAACTCTTCCCCTCTCTCTATCAACCCCTTAATAAAACTATTCCCAAATTTTCGGGGTTTGAAGAAGAGCTTCACCCCAGACCGCTCTTCACATTTTAAGCCCCCGTTCCACCGCTTCTCTATAATCTCCTCTCGGATTTGATATTCCCCCTTTTTCCCTTCAATAATTTTCACTTTTTCAATCTTCTCCCCCACTTCATTGAAAATACTCCCGACCCACCCTCCCGGTGGAGGACATTTTCCGCTCCTTTTTAAATCTTTAAGCTCCTTTTCTGACCGTTGGGAGTTTCCTGTTCCCATCACTCCTCCTTTCTTGGCCGGTAGCCGGTTGATAAATTGTAACTTTTTTTTTAAAAAAAATAATCCAAAATTCAGATATTGTCCAACTTGGACAAATATTGTCGAACTATCTTTTCAAACTCTTGCCGAATTGAGACAGGTCTCAAAATTTGAATATGGGGTAACCACTTTTTAGTTAAAAATGTAATCTCCCGGGGATTGGTAATTTTAAACTCCAACAACATCCCCCCGTTATTTAAATCGGTATCCAAAATCCGTTGGGTAGGGTGGAACTTTTTTGCAATAAAATAGGAGGCCACTTCCCGATCCACTTCTACTATCACTTTTTCAGTTGGAACTCCAAATTTGCTAAAAATTGTCAAATCTTGCCAGTCGAGAAACTCCTGAATCTCCCGGGGAACGTGGGATTCAGTATTTCGGAGGACAA
>JBDONQ010000116.1:0-1940 GCA_039831255.1 Campylobacterales bacterium | reverse complement strand
ATCAAATTGCCGGGGATTTCGGACCAACTGCATTGCAGCGTTGTCCACATACATATGCTCCAGTTCCACCTCTGGAAACTCCCGGGCCACCTCCTCCACAACCTCCCGCCAGAGTTGGCTCACCTCCAATACATTGGCTTTATCCACAGATGTGACCTTTTTCCGCCGTTTCATTGCCTCTTGAAACCCGACCCGGGCAATCCGTTCAATCTCCCCCCGGGTGTACCTCATCGTATTGAAGGCCTCCTCCTCCTCTTTTCCCCGGGGCTCCCCAAAATAGATACCCCCGGTTAACTCCCGGACCACCAGCAGATTTACCCCTTTTACAATATCGGGCTTTAGAGGAGATGCCTCCAAAAACTGGTCAAAAACCACAGCCGGCCGGAGATTTGCAAAGAGCCCCAACTCTTTCCGGATTTTTAATAACCCACTCTCCGGTCGCTTCTCCTTCGGGAGGGAATCCCATTTGGGTCCCCCAATTGCTCCAAAGAGGACCCCATCGGAGTTCAAAGCCCCTTCAATTGTCTCAGGGGGACAGGGGTCTCCGACCTTATCCACCGCCACTCCCCCCAATAGATAGTAACTGTAGTTCAATTTAAAGCCCCCCTTTTCCCCAGCTCTATCCAAAACCCGGATTCCTTCCCGGATAATTTCCGGCCCAATCCCATCTCCCTCAATTACCGCAATTTTGTATTCCCTCATTGCTCCCCTTTTGCTCCGAAGGTTTGCCGTTGAATCCGGTGTTGAGCTGCCAGCTCCCGTAAAATTTGAACCATTGCCAAAAAGCCCAAATGGTAGCTGTAGGGACCAAATCCACTAATTACTCCCACTGCCACTTCACTAATTACCGACTTTTGCCGGTAATCCTCCCGCCGGGCCAAATTGCTCAAATGGACTTCCACAATTGGGAGTTGGGTTGCCCGGAGGGCGTCCAAAATAGCGATAGAGTAGTGGGTGTAGGCCCCAGGGTTGATAATAATGCCGTGGACCCGACCAATACTTTCATGGATTTTATCGATAATTGCCCCTTCGCTATTGGATTGGAAAAACTCAATCTCCACCCCCGCCCGCTCTGCGTCCCGTTTTAAATTTTCGTGAATCTGTTCCAGACCCATTACCCCGTAGATATGGGGTTCCCGCCGGCCCAGTAGATTTAAATTGGGGCCACTAATCACCAAAATTCTGCTCTTCTCTACCCCATTTGCCATTTCCACTCCTTCGAGCTGTTTGGTTAGAATTATAGCACCCGATATAGCACCCGACAGGAAGGGGAATTTACCTTTTTCAGTTGAGCTCTTTAAAAAGGGAGTCAATGCCTGCCTTAAAAGGGGACTACTTAATTGTTGGAGGGGAGAGGTGGTGGGTAATTGAGAAAGGGGGAATTAAATGGGAGGGGGAGAGGATTTTGGAAGTGGGGGAAGGGGTGGATGGGGAGTATTTGGGAGAGGGGTCGGTAATTGCCCCTTCTTTGGTAAATGGCCACACCCACCTGGAGTTTTCCGGCCATTTGAGTTCCCTCCGGTATGGGGAGGGGTTTGTAAAGTGGTTGGAGAGTTTAATTGAGCAACGGGAGGAGTTGTTTCGTCAGTGTAACCACCGGTGCTACCGGCGGGAGCTGGAGGAGTTAATCTCAGCCGGGGTCACCGGAGTGGGAGAGATTAGCTCCACCGGCGAAGATTTGAAATATCTCCAGTACGCCCCAATAGAGGTGGTCCTCTACAATGAGCTACTGGGACTCAATCCCGGGGCTGTAGATTTTATTTATCGGGACTTCTTAGCCCGGGTAGAGGAGAGTTGGGAGGTGGCCCAGAGAAGTCCCAATTTAAAAGTGGGTATCTCTATCCACTCCCCCTACTCAGTCCACCCCAAACTGATAGAGAAGGGGCTTCAAATTGCCCGGGAGAGGGGGTTGCCGGTCCAAGCCCACCTATTGGAGAGTC
>JBDONQ010000003.1:0-1948 GCA_039831255.1 Campylobacterales bacterium | reverse complement strand
TTAACTTATTGGGTCCAGCGGGGGGATTTAATTTTGGAGGGGAACTGCTCTGTGAAAAATCTCCGGAGTGGGGAGCAGATTACCGGGGAGTATATTAAATTGAACCGATACACAAAGGGGGCCGTTGTAAAGGGAGGGAAAAGGCCCGTTAAAGTAATTTTGGAACTGAAATAGAAATTTTGGAAAGGAAGTAGGAGGTAGAATGAGGGTCAAATTTTTAAAATCTGCCCCGTCAATTCGGGAGGCGGTGGAGCCCAATTTGGTGGAGGTGGCCCTTCTAGGCCGGAGCAATGTGGGAAAAAGCTCTTTTTTAAACGCTTTTACCGGGCAAAAAATTGCCAAAACCTCAGCAACCCCCGGGAAGACCCGGTTAATCAACTTTTTCGAAGTGGAGGAGGAGGGGAGAAAGTATCGGTTGGTGGATTTGCCCGGATTCGGGTATGCAAAAGTCTCCAAATCCCTCCAGCAAGAGTGGGGGCGGAAGCTGGACCAGTTTCTCCGAAACCGATACAATATTAAACTCTTTATACACCTTCGGGATGCCCGGCACCCCGATTTGGAGATAGATAACCGGGTAGATGAGTATCTCCGGAGTTTCCTCCGGAAGGACCAGCAGATTGTTACAATTTTTACAAAGATTGATAAGTTGAAGCAGAGTGAGTTGGCAAAACTTTTGAATAGATACCCAAAGGCTCTCTTCGTCTCCAATTTGAAAAAGCGGGGAATAGAGGAGGTTCGGGCTAAAATTCGGAAACTGCTGTGGGGGGAGGAGTAGATGGGGAGAGGGGAGTTGGAACTCCGGCCCGCCACTCTCCGGGAGATTTTGGAGATAGAGATGTTGTTAACCCCTTATGTGAAAGAGGGGGTTATTTTGGAGAGATCCCGGGATGAGATTGCTCAAAATATCCGGTCCTATCTCCTCCTCTACTCCAACCGGCAATTGGTAGGGGTTGGTGCCCTCCACATTTACACCCCCCAATTGGGGGAGCTAAGGTCAATTGCAATTCGGGAGGAGTTCCGGGGAAAGGGGTTTGGGAAATTTTTGGTGGAGGGGTTAATCCGAGAGGGGAAAAGGTTGGGGTTGCGGGATTTGCTAGTGTTAACCTACCAGAAGGTTTTTTTCGAGAAGTTGGGTTTTATTGAAATTCCAAAAGAGGCGATACCGGAGAAGAAGATATGGAACGACTGTATAAAATGCCCCTTTTTTCCCGTTTGCAACGAAGTAGCTTTGCTCAAATCATTGGGATAGTTTTAACTCTACTGGGGGTAATCACTATCCCTTTGCTAACCTCAATTAAACCCTTTTTTCCCCTATTTTTAGGGAGTTTTATCCTCTGTGCTCCAATAGAGTTGGCTCTTTTTTACCTTTTTTTAGTAGGGGTTCTATTCAACTCCAACCTTTACTTCCTCTATTTCCTCCTATTTGGATACCGGCTAATTATTTTGGAGATTGTAAAACAGCAGTTCCACTACTACTTCCACCACTTTACCTCACTGGTGGTGGTCTATCTCTTCTGGTGGACATTGGATAGGGGAAACTCACTATTCTACCTTTACAACTTCCTTTTCGATTACATTGTTACCGTTGCCCTCTTTAAATGCGAACTAAAATCGTTATAGGGGTAATTTTTCTCTTCTACGCCCTTTTAATTGGCCGGCTTTTCCAGTTGATGGTTATAGAGGGGGGAAAGTACCAGACCCTCTCCTATCGGAACTTTCTCCGGGAGGTGGAGATACCCCCTGTCCGGGGGATTATTTACGACCGGTTGGGAACCCCAGTCGCTTACAATCAGGTCCGGTTTAATATTGGAATAAAACCCCATCTCCGGGAGTGGGAGCTAAATTTAACCCTTCTCCAATTGAAAGAACTCCTTCCAGAGGTGAACATTTCCAAACTACAGGCCCAGTACCGAAAATGGAACTCCCCCTACTACCACCGGCCAATTGT
>JBDONQ010000143.1:0-1948 GCA_039831255.1 Campylobacterales bacterium | reverse complement strand
GCCACTCCTCCACCGGCCGGTAAATTTGGAGGAGTTTCTCCTTTAACTCTTTCAGTGTGGAGACCTCCTCCCGGTAGAGTTGGGCCAACCCCTCCAGTTTTGGGTCCAGCTGGAGGAGGGGGGTCAACTTTTTCAGCCGGCGGAGATGTTGCCGATTTAAAAATCTCAATTTCTCCAAATCAAACCGGGCCGGGGCTCTGGAGATTTGCTCCAACTGAAACCGCTCAACCGCCTCCTCCAACCCAAAAACCTCCTCCTCTTTCGGGACCGACCTTCCCAACAGGAGGAGGTAGTTGGCTATCGCCTCCGGGAGATACCCCTCCTCCAATAACCACTTTACAGAGAAATGGGCCTCCCGTTTGGAGAGTTTTTTCCCCTGCTGATTTAAAATTATTGGGAGATGGGCGTACTGGATTGGGTTCTGGTATCCCAACTGATTCCGGATGTGAATCTGTTTTGGGGTATTGGAAAGGTGGTCCTCCCCCCGGATTACTAAAGAGATGTTGTAAAGCATATCATCCACAGCACAGGCAAAATTGTAGGTGGGGGTCCCATCGGCCCTGAGAATTATAAAGTCATCCACATCAAATGGGGAGAATTCCAAATCCCCTTTTATTAAATCCCTAAATTTAATTGGCTTTTCCGGTTTTTTAAGCCGGATTGTAAATTTATCCCCCCTCTCCAACCGCCTCTTCACCTCCCGGCTAGTTAAGTGGCGACACCGGCCGGAGTAGCGGTAGGGTCTTCCCTCAATTCGGGCCCTCTCCCGCTCCTCCCGAATCTCCTCTGGGGTACAAAAACAGGGGTAAGCCTTCCCATCTTTTAACAGTTTTTCCGCCAATTGTTGGTGGAAGTGGAAATTCTCCGACTGGTAAATAACCCGGTCCGGTTTCAATTGAAACTGTTCCAATAACTCTAAAATCTCCCGTTCTTTCCCGGGGATATTCCGCTCCCGGTCGGTATCCTCTATCCGGACCAGAAGGGGTTCCCCTCTCTGTCGGGCAACTACCCAATTTATCAATGCTACCCGCAAATTTCCCAAATGGAGGTCCCCAGTAGGGGATGGTGCAAATCTAACCATTTAACCCCTTTTTCTCTGAGTTGTTCCCCTCCCCCTCCCGATTCATCTGTTGAAGGAAGTTTATTAACTCCACTTCGCAGAAGTGGGGCTCTTTTGGAATCTCCAGTTTTGGCCCGGCGTGGATAATCCCCTCCCGATGGATATAGACAATTTTGTCCACTCTCCGGAGCAGAATTTTAATATCGTGGCTCACCACCAATCGGGTAATTTGAAAACCCTCAATTAAATCTAAAATCTCCCGTTGTCCTTCGATATCTATTGCACTGGTGGGCTCATCCATTATTAAAATTTTTGGCTCTGTCGCCAATGCCCGGGCTATTAACACTTTTTGGCGCTCTCCCCCCGAGAGTTGACCAATTAACCGGTCTGCCAAATGGGCTATTTTAAACTGTTCCAGCAACTCCATTACCCGGTCCCGATCCCCTTTTGTCGGGAAGAGTTTCCACCCCAACAACCGCCCTTGGAGAACTACATCCCGGACTGAGAGGGGAATATCCAATGAGAAAGAGGTCTGTTGGGCCACATATCCGACTAGATGACTCCTCTCCGCCGGGGGCCCTCCAAAGAGTTTTACCTCCCCTTTTGTCGGTTGGAGAAACCCTAAAATTAGCCGGAGAAGAGTCGTTTTTCCCCCCCCATTGGGGCCGATTATCGCTGTAAACTCCCCCTCCTCAACAGTGAAATTGATATCTTTTAACGCCCACTCCCCTCCGGGCCGATACCTAAAATAGAGGTGGGAAACCTCCAGCGGGCGGATCCCCACTACTTCAACTCCTCTATCAATTTGGGAATTGTTTTAAACGGATCCCGAAGGGGAGAAATTACCACCACTTTCGCCCCAATTTGCCGGGCTACCACCTCTGCAAA
>JBDONQ010000001.1:0-1962 GCA_039831255.1 Campylobacterales bacterium | reverse complement strand
ATTTCGGCAATTCAGGTGATTGAACATTTGGAGTGGGACTATTTGGAGGAGTTTATTGAGCTGGCCTACCAACGGCTCTCCCCGGGGGGGATTATAATTTTGGAGACCCCCAATCCGGCGGCCCCCCGGGTTTTCAACAATTTCTATTTGGATTACACCCATAAAAGGCCAATTCCCCGGGAGTTAATAGCTTTTCTGCTATTGAGGGCTGGGTTTAGGGATTTGGAGTGGGTCTACTCCTCCCCATTCCACACCTCCCCCCGATTGGAAGAGAACTATTTGGATTACGGAATTGTTGGGTGGAAACCGAAAGAGGGAACTGAGAAAGGGGAGTAATGGTCTGGATAGATGTAACAACTCTACTGAACTGGAACCGACCCTCTGTGGGAATTGTCCGGACAAATGCCGAATTTGTCCGATACACACTGGAGAAGTGGCCTTCTGATGGAGGGGAGAGGGGGTATCTCTTCTGGAATTGGGAGAAAAGGGAGATTTTAGAAGTTCCAGAGGAGATAGTCCGGGGGTGGTTGAACGGGAGACCGGCCCCGGAGGAGTATCGGGTTCCGATGTGGGTTACTATCGGTCAATTTCATCGGACCAAGTTGGACCCCCTCTCCCGGCGGAGGGAGTGGGAGAAGTATCGACACCCATTTAAACCGGGGGACCAGTTTATCTCAATAGGGTTGGATTGGGAATACATCGACTACACCTTCCTCTACTTTTGGAAAGAGGAGTTGGGTTTAAAAGTGGGGGGGGCAATTTACGATTTAATCCCAATTCTCCATCAAGACCTTTCCCCCAACCGGATTTTTGGGGAGTATTTCCTCAGGCACATCGGAAATTTGCTCCATACTGCCGATAAAGTTTTTGTAATCTCCCACGCTGTGGAAGAGGAGGTGAAAGGATTTATTCGGGAGAAGGGGTTTCCAATGCCGGAGATAGAGACAATCTATTTGGGGGATTCGGTTTGGGAGGGGAAGGGGGAGGAGCGGGAGAGACCCCACAACCCTGACAATTTTCTGCTGTATGTCAGCACAATTGATAACCGGAAAAATCACATTACACTGGTGAAAGCCTATGATCTGCTGGTTACCGAAGGGTATACCCCTCCCGATTTGGTTTTCGTCGGAATGGGGGCCGACGGCCTTCCAGCAATTGAGGAGTATCTCTACCTCTACCCCCACCTCCGGAAATATATCCATATCTACACCGATGTAGAGAACCGGGAGCTCCTCTCCCTCTACCAGCGGGCTAAATTTACCCTTTTCCCCTCTAAAGTGGAGGGGTGGGGGTTGGGAAGTAGGGAGTCTCTCCTCTTTAAAAAGCCGGTTTTAATCTCCAAAACCCCCGCCCTAATAGAGGCCACCCAACAGTTAATGCCAGCCCTCCCGGCTGAGAGCCCCCTCCACTGGGCGGAGGGGATTAAATTGATGGACCAACCGAAGGTGTTGGAAGGGTTTAAAAGGGTGATTGAAACCCAATTTAAACCCCGAAGTTGGGAGGAGTTTGGCCGGGAACTTCTCGCCTTCTACCTCTCCTAAATCCCCTCCCCCAATTTCCACCTGTAACTGGGGGCAACAAAGTTGGCTTTTTGTGAACCACTCCGCATAAATGGGGGACTTTCTGTTTCCCGGGCAGATAACTCGTAGACCACTCTATTGAGTGTTCCGCCCCCAGAGCTACCTCCACAGGCATTAATTTGGGCTGTTCCATCCTTACTTTTCATCGGATTAACCTGATTATCGCTATTAAAATAATTTAAGCAAAATTTATAAAAACGGAAATTAAATTTCCGAAAATTTTTTTATCCCCCTTTCATCACCACTCTAAAGAGTGATAGTTTCGGCGGGGATTGCTAAATCTAAAGGTTAAATAACCCCGTTAGGGATAAAATTTCTCAATACCACCACCAACCCTGGGGGAATTGAAAGGATAAATCCCATTAGCCCCAATCCCTTTCGT
>JBDONQ010000239.1:0-1970 GCA_039831255.1 Campylobacterales bacterium | reverse complement strand
CCTTTGGACAAAGGAGACCTCCTTTCCAACTGCCGATGGGACGGTTTTAGTTGGGAGTAGTTGCAACAGGTGTAAGGATTACCTTCGCCGATATAAAGACCTGGGAGATGTTTTGAGATACTCCCCCCCCTAAACCACCCCAACCCTACCTGCTAATCCAGTTGCCAATGGACTCTGGCTTTAAAACGATAATTGCTGATAAATAGCCACTCTTAAACCATCTATCCGAAAGGGGGGTGCCCAACCTTACTTATAAATCCGAGGGCTTTACGGCGGTTTTCTGTAAAGAAAGGGAAAGTATAATACTACCGGTGTCTGGGTTCCGATTGGAAATTTGTCTACAACCCGAAACGGCACTAGCATGAGTGTCCCTACTGCACCGCTAAACTCTGGAGATTGGGAGAGAGGGAAATAGAATCGATTATAACTCTAGCTTTTTAAAAAAGGAAATTTCTCAAATCTATTAGATTCTATTGAGAATTGAGTCTCTCCGATTTAATTCAAAACTGGGACTGGGAGAAAATCAGAACAGGGGTCAATAGAATGGGGTTTGGGAAGATTTGGAAAAGGGATTGACTGGAAAAAGTGGGGGGTTTGGGAAGAGAAAATCTGAAATGGGAGAATAGGTGGGGGAAAGAGATAGAAAGGCCAGAAAAGAGTGGAACAGAACTGGAAAAAATGGAGATTTAATCTACAGGGGAGGGGATTGGGGTATTTTTGCTGGTTCCCATCCCCCTATCAACCTCTCCTTCTGGGAACTACCCCCGCATAAATGGGGAAACTTCCTGCTTCGTAGGCAGATAACTCGTATACCACTCTATTGAGTATTCCGCCCCCAGAGCTACCTCCACAGGCATTAATTTGGAATGCTCCACCCCTATTTTTATCGGGTAAACTTGGTTATCGCTATTAAGATTATTTTAACAAATTATCACCACTCTAAAGAGCGATAGTTTCGGCGGGATTTGCTAAAAACTGCTCCCCCTCCCCTTCCAAATTACTCCCCATCCAGATCCCCCCTCTCCAATTGAAACTCCCCTCCTTTCTCCCTCCTTACTAATTTCTTATTGATACCCCTAACTCCTCCGATCTCATTACCTGTTGCCCCCTTTACCTTATTTAATTTCCCTCCTTCCCTTCCTGGGTCCCCTCTGACTGATTCTTTACCCCAGCCCCTCCCTCAGGAGTCGATTTTTCTCTCCCCTCCTGTTGGAGTTTCTGTTGTTGGGCTTTTAACTGCTGGGCCTTCGCCCGCTTTTCCGCCCTTTTCCGTTTTTTATACTCAGCCCACTCGGCCCGGCTCTTCTCCGCCAACTCCTCAATCTCCCGCCATTTTGGTTCTACCTCTTTTGGGTCCTCAATCCGGTTAATAAAGTACCCCAACTCTTTTCCCTCTGGAACCTTCTCCCCCAATGGGGGGGTTCGAACCTCTTTTTGAACTAAACACCCCTCCTTCGCCTTTGGACACTCCCGAACACAGGCCCCACAATAGATACAAAGGTAGGGATTGTAGTTGTACTCTTTTTTCCCAGTTTCGTAATCTACAACGATAAATTTAATTGCCCCGGGGGGACAAATATTTTCGCATTTATCGCAAAAGATGCACAATTCTTCATTGTAGTGGATTACCCCCCGATACCCAGCGGGCTCCGGAGAGGGCTCAAAGGGGTATTTAATTGTTTCCGGTTTTTCGAGTAAATTTTTTAGCGACTGCACGAACATTTTTACCATTTCTTCCTCCTTTTACCGGGCGGTACAGCTCATACATGGGTCAAAGCTGAGAACAATCCCTTGGGCATCGGAGTACCGGGCCCCTACAAATAACTCTTTTAAAACTGGAATATTGGAGTAGGTGGGGACCCGAATCCGGACCCGATCCATTACTTTCTTCCCACTCCCTTTTAAATAGTAGAAACACTCTCCCCGGGGGGCCTCAACCCGAACTACAGTCTCCCCTTTTGGGTTCCCCC
>JBDONQ010000249.1:0-1982 GCA_039831255.1 Campylobacterales bacterium | reverse complement strand
ATCGGCTTTTCCACTATTCCCCAATCCCCCGCCACTTTTAATAGTCGGGTCTCAATCGGTCCTACCCCCCAAAGTGAGGAGAGGAAAAGAACCCCAATCCCAATTTTTAAAACCGGTCTAAAAATAGTCCAAATTGTCACATTCTCCTCCATTTTTAAAAAATTATATCATTCTATGATAGAATTGTTAAAAATTGAGGAGGAGAGTGTGGGGATAGCTGTGGGGAGAATTGGAATTGGAATAGTAGCATTTACTTTAATTGGATATGGGGCTGGGCTTCCATTGAAGAGTAACTCATTGGGGATTGGGGCAGAGTTTGGAAACTACAATGAGAGCCGGGAGGGGGCCCAAAATTTTCTCTATATTGGGGTAAAAGGAAGCTACCACTTCTACATTCCAAATCGATACGGGATTTCCAATGAGCTATTTATAAAACTCCTCCAAAGTATCCAGCACATCCCGTTCCAACAGATAGAGATTGGGATTAATTGGTTTACAAATCTCAACTCCAACTGGAATTATTTTTTCGGTTTTAACACCGGAATTCTCCACCGGCACAATGAGAATGGGTACACCTTCGGAGTTCAAGGGGGGGCCCTCTACAGTTTCACCAGTAAAACTAAATTAAAAATTGGGGTGGCGTGGGAGAATTTCTACTCCACCCCTGAAAATGCAAATGGGGAGTGGGGAGGCCGGATTTTGAGACCCTTTATCGGAATTGAACAGATTGGATTTTAATACTCCGGTCGGGGGTTTTAAAAGAAAAGGAAAGAGAATTGAAAAATCTGAGAAAATGGAGAGAGAGATGAAATTAAAAATTGGGACGTTTCTAATCGGATTAATCGGATTGGGAGTTACCGCCTTTGGGGTTCAAATTAAAAGTAATTCCCTCTTCATTGGGGTTACCGGAAACTATTTAAATAGCCGTAACTTCTCGGTGGAGGGATTTGGGGACCGGGCTTTTAAAGGGATAGGGGGACAAATAGGATTTCTCTTCTACCTCTCCAACACCCTCAACTTGGGGAGCCGGTTTCTACTATCTTATGCCCACTACCGGGATAATATCCAACCAACTGAGGAGAATGAGAGAGCCCTTTTAAAAATCGATAAATATGGGGTGGCCTACGACTTAATAATTGGAACAAACTCCATTCTCCACCCCTATTTTGGGATTGGATACAATCTCTACCATTTCGATTGGAATAACTACGCCAGCGGGGATTTCTCCGGCCCCTCCCTTCGGGCGGGGGCCCTATTCTATTTCGGAGAGCATCTGGAGTTTGAAATTGGAGGGAGTTATATTCATATTGGAGATAAGCGGAACATTGAGAGTAGCTTTGTCTTCCCAGTTTGGGAAGGGCAAGCCGGCTTTAACTTCTCTTTTTAACCCCTTCCCCCTTTTTAAAATTTAAGGAATTGCCCTATCTCCCCATTTGTCCCAAACTCCTCAAAAGTTGCTATTATCTTAATAAAATTTTAAGGAGGTATTGTGAAGAGATTAATAGGGTTAGCGGTAGCAGTGGCCCTCGGTTGGGGGGGACATCTATTCCGAAGCCAACAGTATTTTTTGGGGGCTGAGGTGGGGGGGAGCTCCCTCCGCTCGGAGAGTAGCGGGCTCTTCTCCCTCCGGTGGGGGTACTACTACTACCTTCCCAATCCGGCTCAAATTAGTGGGAAATTCTATCTCAATTTAACTAATTTGACAAAAATAGAGGGGTCCCTCCAGAGTGTGGAGATTTGGAATCAGTTTCTCTGGAACCGGTGGGGGGCTCTAAAACCCTACCTAGGGGTTGGGGTAGGGTATGTGGACAAATACTCCGATTCCGACGGGGCCCCTTCCGGGTTTGGGGAAGTAGGGGTTGAAGCTGGGGTTCTCTTCCAGTTAAGTCGGCGGGTCGACCTGTTTGGAGGGGTAAAAATTACAAATGGAGAGGACTCTTTCAACTTCTCCCACCCCCTTTACCGATACTCAATTGGGATTG
>JBDONQ010000167.1:0-1982 GCA_039831255.1 Campylobacterales bacterium | reverse complement strand
CCTTCAATTTCCGGGAGATTATTAAAATTGGAAAAATCATAAGTGGCAAAATTATTAGTGAAAAGAAAGCCAGTTTTGGGTTTTGATAAATTACAACCCCCAACAGGAAAAGGGCCATTATACTCTCCCGGAGTAGGGAGGCCAAATCACCACTAACCGCTCCCTGAATCCGGTTAATATCATTTATAACCCGGCTCACCAACTCTCCGCTGTGGGAGTTTTTAAAAAAATCCAAATCCAGTTGGATTAAGTGGTGGAGAAACCGGTCTCGGATTCGCCGGACAATATCCTCCCCAATGTAGGAGATGTAATACTGCTGGAGAACCGACCCTATTCCTTTAATTAAGTAGACCAAAATTACAAAAAGGGGTAGGATGTAGAGCATCCGCTCCTGTTTATTGATAAAAATGGAATCCAAAACCGGTTTAACCAAATAAGCGGTCCCAGCAGACCCAACTGAAATTAAAATCATTCCCAATAGAGCAAGCCCAAACTCCCGTTTATACTCCCGATAGTATTGAAAATACTCTTTTAAAAATTGCCACATCTACTTCTCACTTTTTTAGGGGGCCAAATATTTTTTTGAAAGCCCCGAAAACTGGGCCTATAATAATACATTATCGTTTGGGAGAGGAATTAATAGGGGGGGTCGGTTTTACTTTTACTGAGGAGTACTTCCCATACTCCACCTTTGCCCCCTCTTTCACTTTTACAAATTTCCGACGGGTATAATCCACAACCCCCTCCTCTTTTCCGGCAAATTGAACTGCCAATTTGGCCACCTCTTTAATCACCTCCATTGGGATTGTTCGCTTTTGGGTTTTTAAAATTAAATGGGGCCCCGGATGGTTCCGGATATGGAACCAAAGGTCCTCCCCTTTCGCCTCCTTTAACAACCTTTTATTCCCTTCTTCACTCTTTCCAATCCAGACTTGAAACCCATCTATCTCCAATTTCTCAATCTGGGAGTCCCGCTCCCCCCCTCTTCTACTGGGGAGATACCTGCGGAGGGTCCCAATCTGGTCACTCTCCTCAATAATTCGCCGGTAGTTCTTCAAAAACTCCAACTGCTGTTGAAGGTGACTCCGCTGGATGTGGAGATTTTCCCGTTTTCGAAATGCCTTCCGGGCCAATTTAAAATAATACTCCCCAACCCGGTTCAAATTGGGCAACTCTGGAATTGGGATTTTTACCGGAGTCCCATCCCAATCCACCACTTCCACCTCCCGTTGGTGGGGTCCAATTTGGTGAAGGTTGGCCAGTAATAACTCCCCCCATTTCCGATACCTTTCCCCCCTCTCCTGCCACTCCTGCTCACTCCCCAACCCCTCCAACTTCCGGAGAATCTCCCTCTCCTTCTTCTCCAACCGCCTGAGCCCCTGCCGTTTCAACTGTTCCAATTTCCGTTGATATCTCCGTTGAAATTCCTGTTGAGTCCACTCCTCCAACCCTCCAATTGGAAACTCCTGTTCCCGAATCTCCCGGGGTGGAGGCTCCTCCAATTTCACCCCCGGGAGTACCACCCGTTTCGACTGTTCCGGGGTAATGTGCCGGAGGGCCTCCAACACAACCCCGTCGGGGTTCAGAATAATTGCATTAGTGTAGCGACCGGTGAATTCAAACCTCAGCCACTCCTCCACCCTTTTAAAACTGCTCTGTTGCACCCCTTTTATCACCAAAAACCGCTCCCACTGCTCCACTCCGACAATTTGAGCTTTTGTAAAGAGTCTCTCCAACAACCGGTCAAAGGGGGCGGAAAATCGCCGGACCAGCGGGTAATTAATATTGATATAGACTCCACTCTCCCCCCGGGTTAAATCGATGTAAAACCGGTCCCGGTCCAACTGAAGAAGGATTAAATTTTCATCGATCCGGAGGGCCCGGAGGATTTTCCGCCGTTTTTTTATCTCCTCCGCCACTTTTTTTAAAATGAAACTCTTCATCCCTCTCCCCCCTCAATCCCCAAAAAGTGCCGGAGTCGG
>JBDONQ010000104.1:0-7094 GCA_039831255.1 Campylobacterales bacterium | reverse complement strand
TTGTCAGCAACTATCCCTTTAAAGCCAAAATCCCCCGCCTTTAGGCGTGGGGAGTATGTCAACCAATTCTGTCTCTCTCCTTTCGGTGGGAAAGGTTTTTCCGGTGAAGGAGAATTTGGGAGAGGTGGAGCTATTTGAGGGAGGAGGTCTGGTAAAGTTTCATTAGAGAGATGTAGAACTGCTCTTCCCCCTTCTGCTCCTCAATTAAACCTTTTGATGGGGCGATATCGTAGAAGAGTTTCTCCAAATTTTTAAAACGGTTTGGGAATAGGTGGGCTAAAATTTTTGCACTTATCTCTTTCCGCATTAAAATTGGGGGGGGGAGTAGTCCAGTTTTAATCAATTCAAAAATTGAGTCGCTGTGGTAGCTAATGTGGTGGTGACTCCCGTGGGGACAGGATTTGGTGCTCACAATTGTTTTGCAGATATTGCAATAAACATACTCTTGGACCACTTCAATTTCTATTCCCAAATCCATTGAGTCAAAAATTGACTTTAGATGGTCCGCCTCGTAATAAATCCCCAATCCTGAGTGGGTTTGACCAATTATAAACCGGGTACACCCAAAATTTCGGGCAATAATCGCCTCCAAAATCGCCTCATTTACTCCGGAAAAGATGTAGGTATTTTGGAGGGGGACAATTCTAACCCGCTCTTTTGGGAAGTAGTGCTCAATTAAATCGGTTAAAATTTCCAGCCGGAGGGAGTAGGGCATCTCATCCTCATCCAAATTTTTAATTAGAAAAAGGATTAATAGGTCGTTCCGCTCCACCATTAACCGCATAATTCTCTCATGGACCCGGTGGATTGGTTTTCCATGGAGGGTCATTCCGGCTACACTCTCCACTTTCCCACTCTCCTCCCGGACCTGTTCAATAATCCGGGAGTAGACCGAATCCCGGACCCAGAACCGGCCTGCCACCGCCAACCGGCCCAACCTTTTTAAAGTTCGGGCCACTTGGGGGTAACTCTCCGAATCCTTTGTCCCGTAAATCACCTCCACCCGTTTCAGCGGGTCAATTGGGTAAATCTCCTCCACCTCAATCTCCCCCACCTTCTCCCCCCCGGTGTAGAAGTCCAAAACCTCGGGTCGCTGTTCCAACACCTGCCGATTCCGGCGACCGGCTGGGGCTAAAATAAATGAGAATGGGACCGGTTTCCCCCGGTACTTTTTCTCCCGATCGGCAATTTCTGCCTCCCGCCGATTCATTAATTTATCAATTGGGAAGAGATAGCCAGCTTGGACCATTGCCAATGTGATGTAGGCCTCCCGATCTATCCAAAGGCTTCCCCTCCGTCTATTTCCGGGAAATCCCATACTTTTTCCTTTTCTCCCATAAACTTTTCCGGCTAATCCCCAATTTCCGGCTCAGGACAGTGTCCGGGTATTTGGATTGGTAGTAGAGGATTACCCGCTTTACATACTCCTCAATTGGCAAAATCTCCTCATCCAGTGAGAAGTTGTTGCTCTTCAACTCTACCACCTCTACCCCTTCCACCTCATCCCTCCCCCGGAGATGGACAACAACCCGTCTATTTCGAAAGAGTTGAAAGAGCTCTCCTCGATTTGGAACCTCCCCAAAATTGGTACAAAAGTAAAGGTAGTCGGGGTCCCGGAAATTCCCGGGCTTTACCCCCTTTAAATCGACCAATTTTATTGGTACCCCCTCCCGGGCCGCCAACTCCACCGCCACTTTTTCAGCCAGTAACCGAACTGAACTCTTTAAAAAGAGGGGGTAGACAGGTTCGGGAATCTCCACCTCCACCTCCCGGAGGGCAAATCGGAGGAACTGCTGGGCCGCCTCCAACTGCTTTTGAACTTTGTAATAGTGGATTAAGTGCTTTATTTTCCGGATTAACTCTTCTACACTAATCGGTTTCTGCATATAATCATCAGCCCCCAACTCTATCGGTTTTGTTACAGTTTGGTGACTCACATAAGAGGTCAACAGCAAAATAATTGAATTCCGCTTCCGCTCTATCAACTCCTCCAACCCCGGGGCCCCGATTGTGGAGTTGATAATAAAGATGTCCCCCTCCCGCCGGTATGCCTCCCGGTAGGAGCGGTAAATTTCACACCGGGCCCCCAATTTATCTGTCAATTTATTCTGAATGCTCTGGGCTAAATAATACTCCTCCTCTACAATTACAATCCTCATTCCAGTCCTTATATCGGAGATTTGCAACTGCTAAAACCGCAGCCCCCTCCCCCCTTCCAATAAACCCCATCCCCTCATTGGTGGTTCCCTTCAAATTGACCGGGGCCCCTACCAACTGCCGAAGGGTGGCCACTATCTCCTGTTTAATGGGTCGAAGGCGGGGTCTCTCCCCGATATAGGTTAAGTCGATATTTACAATTTGGAACCCAATTTCCCGGAGTTGGGCCACCACCTGTTGAAGGAGCTCCCGGGAGTCAACCCCCTTCCACCGGGGGTCCCCCTCCGGAAAGTGCTCCCCAATATCTCCCCCCCCTCCAGCCCCCAATAGAGCATCTATCACCCCGTGGATTAAAAGGTCCCCATCGCTGTGGGCTTTAAAGGAGAGCCCCGGTATTCCAACCCCCCCCAATCTCCCCTCCCCCCCCTGCTGGAATCGGTGGGTATCGTACCCAATCCCGACAAAAGGGGTCTCCAGAGGGGGGGGCAATTTTAAAAGCTCTTTTAGGAGACAGAGGTCAGAGAAGTGGGTCAATTTTAATCCCTCCCTCTCCCCGGGAATATATCCAACCCTTCCCCCAATCCACTCTATAACCCCCCGGTCGTCGGTAAACTCCACCCCCTCCCGGTCGGCCCTCTCCAACCCTTCCAACAAGAGCTCCCGCCGGGAGAGTTGGGGGGTTTGAATCAATTTTATCTCCCCCCGTTCCAGAGTCTCCCCCCGATAGACCACTGTATCCACCGGTTTTAAAAAGGGGACTACACAATCCCACTCTCCCCCTTTTCCTTTTTCCAACAACCTCTCCACCAACCGGCAACTTACCCCGACCCGGGCCACATCGGTGGCCAGAACCCACTGGGTTGAGAGGGCTTCAACCCCCCTCTTTAAACTCTGCTGTCGACTCTCCCCCCCCTCCACAACTTTAAAATTGGTCCGGTACCGGTAAAATAACAAATTTTCTCCCTCCCCCACCACCACCACCTCTTTAAAGGTGAAACAGCGACTCAATTTTTTGGCCAAATAGAGCCAGAGGGGATCCTCCCCTATTGGCAACCACTGCTTCCGGACTGGATACCCAAACCGGGTTGACCCCCCGGCAGTTAAAAGTAGTAGCCCAATTTCCATCTCTCCCCTTTAAAATTGTTACGAAATTATACACTTTTAAAACGGCCCCGGCAGGAAGTTGAGAATTTTTGTGACAATCTCCTCCAATTGGAAGGGGTTGGAATAAAGGGTAAAATTTTTTGTATAATTTCGGATAACTGCTTTATCTGCGTTGTCCAAATCCCATTTTGTGAAAAGGATGTTCCGTTGAAAGTAAAAGAACTACTCTCTTTAGTCGCAAATGAGAAAGGGCTCGATTTTGAGGAAGTAAAAGAGGCTTTTAAGAGGAGTGTAATTCGGAGTGTGAAGCGGGTGTTGGGGGATGAGGCTGAGATAGAAGTGGAGTTGGAGGATGGGTTGAAGGTCTATCAAATTTACCAAGTTACCAATAGTGATGAAGCGTTGGAACACCCGGAGCGGTACCTTTATTTGGATGAGGCCCAAGAGATTGCCCCCGATGTGGAGGTGGGGGATGAGTTAAAAGTTCCAATCGATATTGCGGAGTTGGGGAATCGGGGGGCCTATAGTTTCCAACGGGAGTTTGAACGGGAGATTACCCGGCTGTTGGAGAATGAAATTTATCGGAAACTCCTCTCTAAATTGAACACAATTGTAACCGGGGAGGTTACCCGGGTCGATAACGATGGAAATACTTGGGTCGATTTAGGGCAGGTAAAAGGGGTTCTCCCCCTACGGAACCGGATTAAAGAGGAGGAGTTTAAACCGGGGGATCCGTTGAAAGCCCTCCTCCGGTATGTCAATTTTAACCACCGGCGGGGAATTACAATTGAATTGAGCCGGACCTCCCCAAAATTTTTGGAGCGGTTAATTGAGCAAGAGGTTCCGGAGGTGAAGGATGGGTTGGTAAAAATCGAAGGGGTGGCCCGGATTCCCGGGGTTCGAGCAAAGGTGGCGGTCCGGTCCATTACTCCAAAAGTGGAGCCAGTCGGGGCTGTAATTGGAAAAGGGGGGACCCGAATTAATGCGGTAGCCAATGAGGTCCGGGGAGAGAATATTGATGTGTTGGAGTACTCCCCAAATATTGAGGTTTATATCGCCCGGGCGTTGGCCCCAGCAATTGTAAAAAGTGTAAAAGTGGATAAAGGAAAGGGGATTGCCTATGTGGAAGTGGATAAGGAGCAGGCCCCAAAGGCGATTGGAAAAAGGGGGGCCAACATTACCTTGGCCAGTATGTTGACCAAATACAAAATTGAGCTGGTGGATAGTGAAGAGAAGAAGAAAAAGGATCTTTCAAAATTGGAGAGCCTTTTCAAAATTTAATCCCCCTCTCTCCTCCCCCCTTACGAACTTTTCCACCCTTTTGAGTTACTCCAACAAAAGTTTTTTTAGTAATCCCCGCCGAAACCATCGCTCTTTAGAGTAGTGATGATTTGTTAAGATTATTTTAATAGCGATAATCAAGTTAACCCGATAAAAAACAGGGCTGGAGCAGTCCGAATTAATGGCTGCGGAGGTAGCTCTGGGGGCGGAACACTCAATAGAGTGGTCTACGAGTCATCTGCCTAGGAAGTAGGAAGCTCCCCCATTTATCCGGGGGTAGTTTACAGGAAGAAGCGATACAGATACAGAAATAACAGAAAAAGGGAAAGGAAAAGTTATTTCTCCTCTTCCCGATTATTGGAGAAGCAGTCGATGCATTTTTTGTACCCCTTCCGAAATGCTACAATTGAGATGTATCCAAATAGAATTCCGTCCAACATTAGGGTAGTCCCAAGGGCTGTCGCCAAAATTTGGTAAACACTGTACTGGGAGGCCATAAATACAACAAATCCTATTAAAAAAGCCCCTCCAATTCCGATTAAAAGGCTTAATAGCCACCCCGGGAGAGGATAGAGTTCTTGGGAGAGGACCACATTTCCAAAGATGAAGAGGGAGAGGTAAAGGACAAAAATTAAAATTGAAGTGGCGGGCTCCATAAGACTCCCCCCCAACAGGAAAATGAGTCCAATAATTGATTCCAATACCAATTTACTCATTAGTGTAAAATTGGCTTTAAAGACTTTTAATGTTCCCAAACTCTCAATTATTGCGGCTAAGATGAACATTGTCCCCAAAAATGTGTAAAAGGCCTCTTTCCCCGGGACTGTGTTTAGAGAAGTGAAAACCCCCGCCACTATTGCCAACCCACTGGTAATCATTGAGAGAAGGGCATTACTTTCCAGTGTTGATGTATCAATGCGACTTTCCGCTACCTTTTTCACTTCTTCCCTTTCGGCCACCATTTTAGACTCCTTCCCGAGACTCCTAATTTTTTGGATAAATAAAAAACATTATCTCTGCAAGAAGTATTTCTGTAACGATTTCTGTAAGTCTAAAACTCCAATCTCAACTAAATCTAAACTCCCTTTTCTTCTGTTTTTTATTCATCTATTTTATAAAATGATATTGTTTTTTACCCTCTTTCAACTGGAGAACACAACTGGAAAGTTACAAATTGTTAACCGAAGTCTCTCCCCGGGGGAGGGGATTAAATAAAGGTGAGGTAGTGGAGATATTTGGGGTTCCGGCCATAGACTAAATCGAAGTAGGCCTGTTGCAATTTTTCAGTAATTGGTCCTCGGGTCCCTTTCCCAATTTCCCGGCCGTCCACCTCCCGGATTGGGGTCACCTCAGCAGCGGTCCCGGTGAAAAAGGCTTCGTCGGCGATATAGACCTCATCCCGGGTAATCCGTCGCCTCTCCACCGGGATTCCCAAATCGTGGGCCAACTCAATTACTGTCTGCTGGGTGATTGACTCTAGAGAGTTGTCATTGGGGGGGGTAATCAATTTCCGATTCCGGACAATGAAGAAGCACTCCCCAGACCCCTCTGCCACAAACCCCTCTTCATCCAGTAGAAGGGCCTCTTGATACCCAGCTTCTATTGCCTCATATTTGGCCATTTGGGAGTTGAGGTAGTTGGCGACTACTTTCGCTTTTCCAAAAGTGGATTTAACCGAATTCCGAGCAAAAGAGGAGATTTTAACCCGAATCCCTTTTTCCAGCCCCTCTTCCCCCAAATAGGTCCCCCACTCCCAAGCGGCCACAGCCACCTGAACCGGAGCTCCAATATGGTAGAGACCCATTTTCCCGTATCCTAAAAAGATAATTGGTCGGATATAGACATTTTTCTGGAATCGGTTTCGACGGAGAAGCTCAATTTGAACCTCCTCCAACTCCTCCAATGAGTAGGGAACTTCTATTTTTACAATTTTTGCAGAGTTTAAAAGCCGTTTTGTGTGGTCCCGGAGTCGGAAAATTGCCAAACCCTTTTCCGTTTGATAGGCTCTGGTCCCCTCAAAAACCCCATTTCCGTAGTGGAGGGTATGGGTTAAAACATGGATTTTTGCCTGATCCCAATCCAGAAACTCCCCATCCATCCAGATAAATTTCCCTTTCTCCATTGAAACCCTTTTTGGGGCAAATTGTAACAAACTTCCCCTGTTGGTTACTGGGTATAATTGCCGGTAAAAATTGCCAGAAAGGAGCCGAAATGGCTACTTATTTAATAGGGTTCCCCCGGATTGGGGAGCAACGGGAGTTGAAGAGGGGGTTGGAGAGTTACTGGAGCGGGAAAATCTCCCAACAGGAGTTGCGGGAGTTGGCCTCCGATTTGCGGAAACGCCACTGGACCTATCAAAAGCGGGGGGGTATTGATTTAATTTCAGTGAATGATTTTAGTTACTACGACAATATGCTGGACACTGCTTTTATGTTTGGAATTGTCCCAGACCGGTATCGGGATATTGAAGATGAATTGGACCGCTATTTTGCAATGGCCCGGGGAGATGCCACCCATAAAGCGTTGGAGATGACCAAATGGTTCAACACCAA